>JBCBGJ010000066.1:0-9580 GCA_038526925.1 Pseudomonadota bacterium | reverse complement strand
ACTTGCAACGCCGCCATGAGGCCATCGCCCGTGGTGGAATAGTCTGACATAACGATGTGCCCAGATTGCTCACCGCCGAGGTTGAAACCGCCCTCGCGCATCCGCTCAACAACGTATCGGTCGCCGACTTTGGTGCGTTCGAGCGTTAGGCCGAGGCTTTGCAAATGTTGCTCTAGCCCAAGGTTCGACATGACAGTCGTCACCACGCCGGGCTGCGACAACTCTCCTCGCGCTTTCCAATGCCCTGCGCGCCAATCTCTGCTGCAAGGGTTGGATCGGCGGCGATCAGAAGTCTCAATCTGCGTTGTCGGGCAACCGTTGCAAGCGTCGTCGCGACGGTGAAGCGGTCATCGGCGCCAAAATGGCGATAAAGAACGCCGCTCCCGCTTGGGAGTTTGGCTGCAATCGATACAGGATCGGGTGTTCGGATGGGATCCGTCAGGAACAGAAGCGGCGGCAAATGGCTTGGAAAATGCGATTCCACCCGCCGGATTGCGACGCGCCACTTGCGAGCGGAGACGGCTTGGTGTTTCAACCCCATAATGAGCGAAGATACACAGACGCAGACGATAAGCGAAGCCCGCGCGAGCATCCTTTCCGTGATTGGGAGCCGCGTGACTCTGGTGGCCGCTTCCAAGCGCCAGCCTGATGACCGCATCGAGGCCGCGCTTGAAGCCGGGCAGCGTGTGTTCGGCGAAAACCGCGTGCAAGAAGCGCAAATCCGTTGGGAGCCGCGCCGCGCGGGCCATTCCGACTTGCAATTACGACTGATCGGGCCGCTCCAAACCAATAAAGCGGAAGACGCCGTTCGGCTGTTTGATGTGATCGAAACGCTAGACCGCGAAAAATTGCTCAAAGCCCTCGTCAAAGCGGTCGAGAAGACCGGAGCGCCGGCGCCGGACCTGCTCATCCAAGTCAATACAGGCGATGAGCCGCAAAAGGGCGGGATCAGCGTTGATGGGCTTGCAGCACTCTTAAAAGCGGCGCGAGAGACCTATCCGGGGCAAGTGAGCGGGTTGATGTGCATCCCGCCCGCCGAAGAGCCAGCCGGGCCGCACTTTGCACTTTTGAAAAAGCTCGCTGATCAGCATGAGCTCAGCACGGTCAGCATGGGCATGAGCGGCGATTATACGCTCGCAGCTCGGCTTGGGGCGACGCATGTCAGGGTCGGAACGGCATTGTTTGGGGCGCGCGATTACTGATCGGCATATTTTGCGATGATCGCATCCAAATGCGTGGTGACAGCCCGCATCATCAGATCTCGCCAGGCCGTATTCGGGATAAGCTCGGTGGCCTCATGGTCTTGCAAGCTTACATAACCATGCGACAGCGCCCATAATTGCAGCGCCGCCTCGCGTTTTTCGCGGCCTGTTAAAGCGGGAGGCAAAGCGCGGGACACGAAATAGGTGAGCCGATTGAAGGCTTCCTCGCCCACAGCGATGGCAGTGGAAGAGGGCGTATAGCTCGGGTCGCCCCGGCCGAAAATCAGCTGATAGTGCCCGCGATGCTCGCTCGCGAGGTCGATATAGTTCGACAGCCCCTGCAATACGGCATCGCGCGGGGCTAAGCTTTGATCGTCAACCCGGATCGCGGCCATGACCATTTCGAAGCCCTCAATATAGAGCGCGTCCAAAATCCCCTGTTTGCCGTTGAAATGATTATAGATCCCGATCGTTGATAAACCGGCGCGTTTTGAAATTGCGCGTACACTAAGTGCCCCCGCGCCTGCACTTGCGAAGAGTTCTGAAGCTGCTGTTAGGATTTTCGCCTTACTTTCTATCACAGGTATATTTCACTTGACTCTCAATAACAGTGTTATTAGCACGCAATAACACTGTTATCAAGGTCTATTTATTTTGAGGAGGCGGCGATGGCTGCGGAAACGTTTGAGGTTGATTATCTAATCATTGGCGCAGGCGCGATGGGCATGGCGTTTGCAGACATCATCCTATCTGAAAGCGATAAGACCGTCCTGATCGTTGATATGCACCACAAGCCAGGCGGGCATTGGAATGATGCCTATCCGTATGTGACGCTGCACCAACCCTCTGCCTATTATGGCGTTAGCTCGAAAGAACTGTCGAAGGGCATCATCGACTCAACCGGCCTGAACAAAGGCCTGCAAGACCTTGCGACGGGCCCAGAAATCATGGCCTATTTTGACGAGGTCATGCGTTATCAGTTCCTGCCGACCGGGCGCGTCACTTATCTTCCGATGTGTAAGTATGAAGGCGACGGCAAAATAACCGCGCTGACCTCAGACCAGACCTACAACGTTGTCGCCCGCGAAAAAATCGTCGACGCGACTTGGCTCAAGACCACGGTGCCGTCTACCCACACACCAAATTTCGAAGTTGCAGACGGCGTCAAACTGATACCGCTCAACGACTTGCCAAAAGTGATGGAGCAGCCGTCGCGCTACGTGATTGTTGGCGGCGGCAAGACGGGCATAGATGCCGTGATTTGGTTGCTTGAGAACCATGTCGATCCGGATCAAATTCACTGGGTGCGCCCACGCGATGCCTGGCTGATGCGCCGCGAGACCACGCAGCCTGATGTCCAATTCTTCGAGGCGACGATGGGCGCGCAAGCGAACCAAATGGAAGCTATCGCGACATCGACCTCGATCGACGATATGTTTGATCGCGTTGAGAAAGCAGGCATCTTCGTGCGCATTGACGAGTCTATACGCCCGACCATGTTCCACGGCGCGACCATCTCGGACCCCGAATTAGCTGAGCTGCGCAAAGTCAAAAATGTTATCCGCAAAGGGCGCATTCAGCGCATCGAGCCGGATCAGATCATTATGGATGACGCCACCCTGCCAAGCGACCCGAACACGTTATTTGTGGATTGCTCCGCCTGCGCCGTCGGCAATGCGGAAGAGGCGACGATTTTCGTCGATGACACCATTCGCCTTCAGACCGTTCGAACTGTACAGCCCGTTTTTAGCGCCGCATTCATCGCGCATATCGAGCTGACCCGTGACACTGAAGAAGAGAAGAACCGCCTCTGTCAGGTCGTGCCGTTGCCGAACCACGCGACCGATTGGATCCGGATGCAAAACGCCTTCATGATGAACCAGTTCAACTGGTCGCAAGAAAAGGACCTGCGCAAATGGTTGCGCGAGAACCGGTTAGACGGGTACTCGCAGATGGTTTCCGGCATTCAGGAAGACGAAACCGAAAAGCTCGCCATCTTGAACAAGCTGCGCGAAAACTCGGTGCCATCCGTGATGAAGCTTCAGGAATATATGGCTGAGATCGCTTAAGGCTCGTCAGGCTCGCTTCGGTCCACAACACAATAGCCCTTACGCGGGTTGAAGCCTATCATATTGGCGGGTGGGTGCTCTGCGGCATCCACGGCATCATCATAGGTCTGGTACGGTCCGTGCTCGCCGGTTTGGGTTACGAGATAGAAGCTCCCAAACTCAGGGCGCTCAGGTGAAAACTCAGTCAGCTGAAACATTTGCAGCCTCCTTACGAAGCCCGCCCCGCATTAAGGGATCGGTGATTCGTGTGGCGGGAATGTGTCGGGCTGGATATTGACCTCGCCCAGAATTTCGTTACCTACGAATCGTAAGTTACGATTGGTAGGTAATGAGTTCAGCTTCTGAAACCCATGCAAAGCGTTCAAAACGACTGAGCAAAGCAGATCGCCGCCGCCAGCTCCTGGATGTTGCGAAACACCTCTTGGAAGAAGGTGGGGCGGACGACCTTACCTTAGCGGTCTTGGCAGAGCGTGCTGGCGTGAGCAAACCCATCGCTTATGATCATTTTGGATCGCGCTCTGGCCTGCTCATCGCTCTGCTCGATGACACGAGCCAGTACTATGCGTCAGATGCTGAAGCGAAGATCGCGCGTGCCCCGCAATCGGTTCAGGCCGTGGCGGAGATCGTCGCAAAAGCCTATGTGCAGTGCTCGCTCGATGCCGGTCCAGCTTTGATTGTGCTGGCCGCAGCCGTTGAGGCGAATTCTGAAGCGCGGGCCGCAGGACGAGCCGTGCAAACCGACCACGCGACCAGTTTTCAGCGCGCGTTTGAGCCGCTCCTCGATGATCAGACAGAACCGCGCGAGCCGCTCTACAAAGCTTTGGTCGCGGCCGCGAATTCGATTTGTGATGATCGCCACCAAAACAAGATTTCAACAGAGCAGGCGGCCCAGGCCCTGACCTATTTGCTGGTCACAAGCCTCAGCCCCTTCGCAAAAACCGCATAAAAATCGGAGGCTTGGATGATATTGGTAACTGGAGCGACAGGGAATGTCGGAAGCGAAATTGCACGCCAACTGATCGCGCAAAACGCGCCGTTCCGTGTCTATGTGAGGGATGCTGACAAAGCAGCCTCCATGATCGGGGCGGACGGATATGAGGTCGCGCTAGGGGATTTCTCGAAGGAAGCGGCCTTCGCATCTGCCTTAGACGGCGTGGACGCTGTCTATATGGTCACCAATCAGAGTGACGGGTTCAAAAGCGATTTGCAGCGTATGGTGCGGCAAGTTGAGCAAGCAGGCATTAAGCGCTTTGTGATGCTGTCAGCTGAGGGCGATCCAGAGAGCGATATCTTCTTCGTTCGCCGCACCGGTGAGTTGGAAGAGATCGTGCGAGGCACCGGTCTCGACTGGACCTTCCTGCGGCCCGATTGGTTCATGCAGAATTTTGCTGGCTTCGTCGCCGCCGGAATGGTCGCGTTTCCAGAGGGACCAGGCAAAACCAGCTTTGTTGATGTGCGCGATATTGCTGAAGTTGCGATTCTGGCCCTGACGGCACCAGGCCATACGCACCGTACTTATCGGTTGACCGGTCCAGATGCGATGACCTTCGCCCAGGCGGCTTCGCGGATCAGTGCGGGTCTGGGACGCGATATTCCCTTTGTGGGGATCACACCAGAGCAAATGCGTGATGGCTTGATCGCGCAGGGCGCCGAGACCTGGTATGCCGAGATGAACGCCGAAATGACGTTCGCTGTCCGCATGGGCATGTCCTTCAGCCCGTCAAACGATGTCGAGTTTCTGCTCGGCCGCAAACCGCGCGCCTTGGAGACTTATGTCTCAGATCACAAAGCCGGATGGGGATAAGCAGGCGAGGGCCGTTCAACTCCGAAGCACAAAACCTAAAAAGCGTAACTGTCATACGCGGTGCTCGTAATCACGACACCTATTTCGTCCATGAACCGATTGCCTTGCGCACCATTTGTCATCATCACCAGTCCTCGACGATTTGAGGTGTCGGCGAGTCCGCTGGAGATGTGTTGGCGCGCATTGAAGCCCCAATGATCAAAGGCGACACCGCCATCCAAGACTTCTAGCGACCACGACAATCCGACGGGCCTATTCGGTCCGGAGTCGGCGACATCAGTTTGGATACTGATCATCTCATCTCGGAGTGAACCTGAAATTGCCGCAGGCCCGGTATTGTTCATCACAAGCGCTAGGAACCGGGCATAATCCGCAGGTGTTGTTCGCAAGCTTGATGCGCTGCTGAGGAGGCTCGAACCCGGCCTGTTTAGCCGCCATAGTGGGTAGCCAGAAATGCGTGGATGGGTATGAGGTCTTATTTGAGCGTTCGCGGCTTGCATGTCCTCGAAACTCCACGACCGCATATCTACACCTGATCGTTTGGAGACCTCATCAAGTCGGGTTCCATGCTCATGCGCAAATTGCAGCTCAGCCAGTTTGGCTTTTCCATCCTCGTCTACAATGTGGCCATAGACTTCGCGGTCGGCGCGGTCGCCGAGCCAAAGCATCGACATGTCGGTTAATCCCGCCGGCGTCAGAAGATACTTGTTAGTGAGCGCGTGAAGACCCAGGCCTGTTTTGGTTTCACAAACCTGCTGGAGCCAGTGAAAGGCTTCTCCTGAATAGGAATATGCCGTTCCAGGCTCATAAGCTGCGTCGAGGAGCGCAGTTTCATCATCTGCCGGACGCCAATTTGGAAGACCCGTTCGGTGCGTCAGGACGTGGCGAACCGTGATCGCTTCATTCCAAGAATTATCGGACAAATCATGCGGTCTGTAGGTATCAACCAATCGATCTTCCATCTTGATGACGCCAGCATCGATCAGACGTAGGACTGTGTAGGCGAAAAGGGGTTTCGTCAGCGATGCGGCTTGAAACAGCGTTTGATCATTAATCGGCGCGCCAGTTTCAATGTTCGACACACCATAATTGCCATTCCAGATAACCTCGCCGTCTTCAATCACAGCCATTCCGACGCCGGAAACCTGGAACTTCTCCATGGCCGCGAGAATGAGAGCGTTCTTCTCGTCATTCGGGATCCAATTGGCGATGTCCGGCGACGAATTTGTCGCAGGACCATGCGTACATGAGGTGATGGCAAGTGCGCCGCCAATCTTGAGGGCGCTACGTCGGCTGAACTCAATGGTCATGAAGTTTGTTCCACTCTACAAAGGATGAGCGGGCTGCGTAAGATCCATATCCGGCGAAAGCAAGATAGAGTGCGTCGACTGCTTAAAATAATCTTTTTTAGCGAGCAAAAGCGCTGTTTCAAACGAGTTGCTGCTGCAGGACCGTAGAGCGTTGCATGAATTCCAAAACGCTGGCAAAATGCCAATCTGCATTTTCGAAATCTTGCTCTGATGTGAAGGCGCCCGGGGTCACCAGCGTTTGAATGCCTGCGCCAAGCGCTGCATTAAGCGAAGCAACGCTGTCTTCGATCGCAAGACAATTACCCGGAAGCGCCCCCAAACGCGAGAGCGCCAACTTATAGACCTCTGGATTCGGTTTGGATTGGCGAACATCTTCAACCGTGAGGACTTGCGCAAAGTCTTCTAAGCGAAGACCCTGACGCGCGCCGATCGCGATGGCGTTGATGTTTTGGCGGTAAGTGGTGGTCACCAGGGCCAGGCGAATGCTGGCGTCGCGCGCGAAGCGCATCAGCTCCATTACACCCGGTCTCAGATCCACACCTTGGTCAGTGATCTCTGCGCAAGCGATTTCTGTTTTGCGCGCGTGGAGCTTTTCAACCATCTCCGCAGACAATGCTTGATCCTGATCCGCACTTAGCCGGCGTAGCCGTTTCATGCCGCCGCTAGAGCGCAGCAAGACCTTGTAGGTTTCTTCATCCCATTGCCAATCCAGCCCGGCTTCGCGAAACGCCTGATTGTAAGCCCGTCTTTGGATATCCGACGTCTCCGCAAGCACGCCGATACTGCCAATAAGAATGTTTTGAATGGTCATTATTTCTCTCCTGACCACAATACGCAGCGCGGTCCCTTATGGTTTATGAGGCAGGAGAGTTTGCCCCGTTTTGTCGCAGACCATCTGGCGTGCATTGTCAAAACTATGTCGCCGACGAGCAATACCGGCTCCAAGTCAGCCTCTACTCACACTTCATCCGAACAAAGATGGAGTTCATTCATGTCAAACCAACACATCACGGCGCCGGTGCCTCAAAGAACAATCATTGGCATTGCTGGCCTGATCGCTGCCAGTATTGGGATTGCGATTACAGTTATTCCGAACGCGTTTTATGCAAGTTCCAGCATTTCCATCGCAGCCGATCCCAATCTGCTCAGTGAGCTTCGCGCTCCGGGGGCGAACTTGGCCGCATTGGGGGGCATCATGATTGCGGGGGCGTTTAGGTCAAAATGGTTCAACCTCTCTCGCGTTCTGGCGATTTCGGTTTTCTTCGCTTTCGCTGTCGGCAGATTGGTGAGTTGGTGGATCGATGGCACGCCGAATACGTCGATCATAATCGCGCTTGCCATAGAGGTGGTGATTGGGAGTTTGGTTTTGCTTACGACGCGCACTCAAAAAGAGCGCGAATAGCGGCTGCGCCGACGCCGAGCGCAGACATTCGTGACCCTCAAACCCTGCGTGTGGTTGCGGGCCCCGCTTCGATGGGTAAGCTCACGAAATGACAAGACGCCGCCGCAAACCGCCCGCCAAGAGCTTCGTCTCTCGCGAGCTAACGGCAATGATCTACGATCTGTTGGCGCTCGATCCGCCCAAGACGCACAAGACAACCCTGGAGCGTGTGCTGAAGCGTTTAGAGAATGGCAAAGGTCCGACTCAGTCTCAACTGCGCAAGATCGAGCACTGGTTCGAGAGCAATCTGCCGCAGCACCGCTTCGACACTGACCCGGATGAGTTTTTCCAGATGATCGATGAAATCCCCAAAGCCGATCGGTCTCTAAAGCTCGAATGGACGATCCAACGGTGCAGGCGATCCCGTCGCCGAACGGGTATAGGATGGAGGCCGACGCTTCAGCAGTATTCTGATGTCAGAGACGCGTGGCTTGAAGCGCTTTGATGGCGAAAACAGATGTCTGCTTTGGGTCAGAGGCGGACATGAGACGAGCGGCTCAAGACGCCCTAATAAGGACACTCATTGAGTTGATTCGATTATCCCATTAGCAGACCAAAATTCTTCCGAATTGGCGTGGTACAGCTTAGGTGAATCAAGAATAGGACCTAAGGACTCCCAGGATGAACAATTCCATAGAATTATATGATGCCGTTCGGCCGATTTATGGCTCTTCAGATGGAGTTTCGTTTGAGCATAGAGGGACAGGATTTGCCATTAGGTATCTTGATAACACTTTGTTCGTCACGGCGGAGCATGTTGTCGATTGCGACCACGTTAAAGTCTTAAAGCCCGCTCCGATTGGCAATGGATTTCAAGGCGCAACCTTTGACGAGATCTTTTGGGACGCCTCGGTCATCAACAAGAATAAAGCTTTCGATTTGGCAATACTGTCAATCAACGAATATGACGGGATAGCTGGCTTCGAAGTTACGTTTCGAGATCCGCAAGCGGGTATCGACGTTGTGACTTACGAATACGGACAGTTGGCTGAAGTTGCCTTTGATACAAGTAACTATTCAAAAAAAAGAATAGATGAGAGGGCGAGCTTCCGAAAAGGAAATATCGTCAGGATGCTTTCAGACCAGGAATTCTATGGAACCGGCAGCTTTGAGTTTTCGTTTCCGGCCGCTCGAAAGTCCAGCGGAGCCCCTTTGTTGTCCTCCAATTCTGAGGTTACGGGAGTGATAATTGGAAATGCTGGGAACTACATGGAGCCGATCAATATTCCTGGAGATACAGAAGAGAGACCCGCTTTTTTACTTCCAGCGGGGATCGGAATGAGTATCAACAAGCTATCCAAATTAGTGTAGTCTCTTCGTGAACTTATGTCCGTTCCGACGCCCCCAAAAGGAAACCAAGTCGCAGAAATTCAATCAAATTGGACGGTACAATTTACACCCGTTTTCTTGCTCAAGAAGTCTTCAAGTTCTTTTAGGTTGCTCCAATGAGTTCCTTGATCCACTAGATGCGTGTGGTCTATCTCATCTGTGGGAGAAAGCCACATCAATTCGATGATCTGAAAGGTTCCATCGGCACCTGCTCTTTGGGCCGTTTCATAATCTGGCTGAACTCGATACTCTCTGTCGGTTGTCATTTCAATTTCCCTCGTATTAAGCAGGCGTTGGTGCCAAGCGACCAATGAGGCCATCATGCTGCAAGCGGAACTCTAGAGCTTTTCTATCCGAACTACTAGGCAAGACGCGCTTTGATACTTTCAGCTCGTGCTCCTTCAGAGCGCGACTCATTCCAGTTC
>JBCBGJ010000065.1:0-9579 GCA_038526925.1 Pseudomonadota bacterium | reverse complement strand
GAAGCTCTTCTTTCTCGTTCGCGTGTGATGCGGCTCGCCGTCCCGGTGATGCTCGCAATTGCGACAGCGGCGAGATCCGTTTTGTCTCCGTAGAGGCCCATAACAGCCGTATCGACTACACCGGTGGCCGCGATCGCAGCTTGTGCGAGCATCACCGGGACGGCGAGCCGCATCACACGCGAACGAGAAAGAAGAGCTTCAGACATGCGGGCCGCTTAACTCGCTCCGGGCGACCTGTCAGCCAGGTACGCACGCTTTTCTCTAAGCGGCCTCTTGGACGATGCGGGCAATGTCATCGCCATAACGACCGGCCTTTTTTTCACCGACGCCCGAGATCAAAAGCAATTCACCGCGATCCATGGGGCGTTCCGTTGCGATCGTTGCGAGCGTCTTATCGTGAAAGATCACATAGGGAGGTACGCCCTTAGATTTTGCAATCTCGACCCGCCAATTTCGAAGCAGATCAAACAGTTCGCGATCTCGGTTGGAGAGGTCTGAAAAGGCAGCTGCGGCTGACTTGCTCGCGCGGGACTTAGCCCGGCGCACCGTCGGATCGGCTTTCAGCAAAACAGATCGCTCGCCCTTAAACACGGCTTTGGCCTGCTCATGATCAGGCACAAAAATAAATGGTCGAGTAACCTCGCCGCCTTCTGCGAGCAGGCCGGAAAAGAGAAGCTCATCAAACACTGCGTTCCAGCCGGACTTTGGCAAGTCGGTCCCCACGCCATAGGTGGATTGCCGAGATAGATCCTCATCGAACCCATCTTTGGCCTGTCCGAGCAAATGGATGACGAGACGCCCGCGGCCAATTTTCTGACCACAGCGTAGAACCGCAGACAGCGCCATTTGAGCCCAACGTGTTGCATCATAATGATTGGCGGCCTCAGAGATGCAATTGTCGCAAACCCTGCAAGGCTTGGCATCCTCTTCCCCAAAATATTGGCGAACTGATTGGCGGCGGCAACTCTCGCCATTCAAAAATGCAAAGAGTTGCCGCGTTTTGCTAATCTGAACACGCTTGATCGCTTCTTGGGCGTCGCTCTCATGGCTCCACATGAGGCTGCGGCGCAGGTCTGCTGGGCCAAACAAAGCGTAGCCTTCAGCGGGCTCCCCGTCTCTCCCCGCGCGGCCAACTTCTTGCCAATAAGCTTCAATAGTCTTTGGCGGATCGGCGTGGATCACGAACCGCACATCAGGTTTGTCGACGCCCATGCCGAAGGCGACCGTGGCGCACATGACGAGCCCGTCTTCCAGCAAGAACCGGCGCTGGCGTTCAGCCCGGTCCTCCGCCTCAAGTCCCGCATGATAAGCGAGCGCGGAGATGCCATGACGCTCTAGCGCTTCAGCGAGTTGCTCCGTCCCTTTTCGCGTTGCCGCATAAACGATTCCGCTTTCGCCTTTGTGGGTCCGGATAAGACTGACAAGGCGATCGGTTTTATTCCCCGATTTCGGCTCCGCGCCGAGGGTCAGGTTGGGCCGGTCAAAGCTCGCCACGTGAAGGGTAGGATCAGTCAGGTCGAGCTGTTCGAGAATGTCCGCCCTTGTTCTAGCATCCGCGGTCGCTGTGACGGCCAAACGCGGGACACCCGGAAACGCCTCCTTCAACCGACCTAGCGCGCGATAGTCCGGACGGAAATCATGACCCCATTGGCTGACACAGTGCGCTTCATCGACCGCAATCAGGGAGACGCTCAGCTCTCGCAAGGCGTTGAACAAACCGCCCGATAAGCCCTCAGGCGAGACATAGAGCATATCCATATCGCCGTTTCGAGCCGCCCGCAGCGCGGCAACGCGGTCCTCATATTCGAGAGAAGAATCCAAACGCTCGGCGCGCACGCCCAAGGCCTTCAAAGCATCAACTTGGTCGGCCATCAAAGCGATTAGCGGCGAAACGATCAGTCCGACCCCATCGCGCAGCATGCTAGGTATCTGATAGCAGAGCGATTTACCGCCGCCCGTTGGCAGAACAGCAAGCCCATCTCGGCCCGCCAGAACATCTGTGATCACATCAGCCTGAAGCCCGCGAAAATCATCATAGCCGTAAACACGCTGCAACAGTGCGCGGGCAGATTCCAAGGTCAGATCATCGGGCGAAGTCATGGCGCTGAACTTCAAAGGACTCGCGCAACAAAACAAGCGACCAGAACGGGTCTTATGAAGATTTTTGAAGCGCCTCGACAAGAAACGTATGGCGATGCGCGACCGCCGCAGCGTCCTTGCTATAACCGCCGCCCAAGACGCCAACGATTGGCACCCCGAAATCGAAACAGGATTGAGCGACCAAAGTATCTCGCGCTTGCAATCCCTGATCAGAGAGCGAGAGCAATCCCAACCGATCTTCAGCGTGAGGATCGACCCCCGCATTATAGAAAACCAAATCAGGTTTCGACGCCTCAAGTGATTTGGCGATGAAGGCTCTCGCAGCTTCTAGATAAGTCTGGTCTCCGGCGCCTTTCTCGAGCCCAACATCCAGATCCGATGGCGGTTTCTCGCGCGGCCAGTTCTGTTCGCAGTGCAAACTGGCCGTAAACACGCGCGGTTCGTCTGCGAAGATACGGGCTGTTCCATCGCCGTGGTGAACGTCGAGGTCCAGGACGGCGATCCGCTGAACAGCACCTTCCTGCAGAAGCGAAAGCGCCGCCACAGCGACATCATTGAAGACACAAAATCCGGCGCCGCCCTCGAAATCAGCGTGATGACTGCCACCCGCGAGATTGACTGCAGAGCCTGTTTCCAGTGCGCGCCGCGCGGCGAGTTCGGTGCCGCCCACTGAGGCGCAAGTTCTGGCGGCGATGGCCGGGGTCATTTCAAATCCAACCCGGCGGGCTGATTTGGTATCAAGCGCGCTGGTCAAAACCGCGCGAACGTATGATTGAGAGTGCGCGCGTTCCAATGCCGTCTGCGTCGCATGCTCGGGCCGTTCAAACGAATAGCCGCGTTTGGATAGAAGTGCTGCAACAAGCGTATATTTGCGCATCGGGAACCGGTGATCGTCCCCAACAGTTGCGGCATCATAGTCTGGATGATGAATAATCGGCAGCACGCCCTGAGATATGGCGCTAAGCCTCCGCCTTGCCAGTACGATTCAGCAGGAAATGCCCATGCAGCGCTGCGACTGGCTTGTCGCGCTCGCTCTGCCAAGCTTCTGCGGTGACCGAAGCCATTCGGCGACCGAGTTTGATCACGCGCGCCCGGCCATACAAATCTTCTGCTCGGCCCTGCCGCAAATAGTCGACCGTTATGTTGATTGTCCGCGCCGGACGCTCGACATCAGAGACCAAGAAAAGCTGCGCCATCGCGGTCATTTCCAAAAACGTCCCGATCGCACCGCCATGCAGGGCTTTGATCGTGAAATTACCGATCAGCTTGTCTTGGAACGGCAAGACCGTGGTCATGTCATCGCCCTTAATATCGCAGCGCATGCCGAGTGTTTTCACGATCGGAACATTGGCGAGAAAGCCCTCCAATTGGGCGCCGCGGCTGAGGGTCTCACTCATTCTGGCACTCCTAGGCTGGCTTTCGGGCGGGGCTTATTGATCGCAAAGGCGCCTTGCGCGGTCGCGATCACTTTGTCCCGGCTCTCATGATAGGCCCAGGCCCGCGTAAACGCGACGGACTTGGTGACGTGATAGCATTCCGCCTCACCGATAATATCGCGGCCGCTATCGGCGGGGCGCATATAATCGATGCGTAGATCCAGTGTTGCAACAAACCGGAACTCTTCGAGCGACGCCGCGCAGGCCATGCCGCTCAAATTGTCGAGCAGCGTGGTAATCGCGCCGCCATGGATCACCTGCGCCTCAACGTCGCCGACCAAATGTTCGGCAAAGGGCTGCACGCCCCATACCTGTCCGCGCTCTACTCGGGTGACCTTAAACCCCGTCTCGCGCGCCCATGGAACAACTTGGGTCATACCATCCATATGCTCGCGCATCAGATCTATGCGTTTCTCCAGGCTGGAAATACTCTCGTCCATGACGACCTCTTAAGTTGACGCGCCGTCCTAAATTGACGTCCACGTCAACGGCTATACCATCTCTTTGACCCAAGAAAACCGATAACCTCACGGGAGGATCAGACATGGCATTCGACGCAGCGGCAGCAGGAAAAGCCTGTATCATTGGCGCGGGCTGCAGTGGTTTCACGATGGCCAAACGCCTGAAGGATTACGGCGTCGAGTATGACTGTTTCGAAAAGTCCGACAATATCGGCGGCAATTGGTACTATAAGAACCCGAACGGCCTGTCTTCGTGCTATCAAAGCCTGCATATCGACACGTCGAAATGGCGCTTGGCGTTCGAAGATTTCCCGGTTCCAGAGGATTGGCCCGACTTCCCGCATCACAGTCAGCTGCTGCAATACTTCCATGATTACGTGGATCATTTTGGCCTACGCGAGACGATCACTTTCAACACATCCGTCGACAAAGCGGTTCGCCGCGGCGATGGCGACTGGGATGTCACGCTGTCGACGGGAGAGACGCGCACGTATCAATGGGTTTTCGTCGGCAATGGCCACCATTGGGACCCGCGCACGCCGGATGATTATCCAGGTCAGGACACGTTCGCAGGCTACCAAATCCATAGCCATCATTATGAAGACCCATTCGACCCGTACGACTTTCGCGGCAAACGCGTTCTCGTTGTCGGCGCTGGTAATTCGGCGATGGATATTTCCTCTGAGCTTTCGCAGCGTCCAATTGCTAAAAAACTGATCATCTCAATGCGCCGCGGGGTCTGGGTGCTGCCGAAATATCTCGGCGGGCAACCGGCTGATAAGGCTGTGCTCCCAAGCTGGATGCCGATGGGGCTTGGCCGGGCTTTGGCGCGCTCAAAAATCAAGAAAGAGATCGGTAACCCGGAAGATTATGGCCTGCCAAAGCCCGATCATGAGCCATTAGACGCGCACCCGTCTGTTTCAGGTGAATTCCTCACGCGTGTCGGCTGCGGCGACATTACCGCAAGAGGAGCAATCGAGCGGTTTGAACCTAATGCGGTGATCTTCAATGACGGGACCCGCGAAGAAATTGACGCGATCGTTTGGGCGACCGGATACAAAGTCTCGTTCCCATTCTTTGATGACCCTGCGCTCACGCCAACAGACAATCGACTACCGCTGTTTAAGCGCATGGTGAAACCAGGTTATGAGAACCTGTTTTTCCTCGCCCTCGCGCAACCTCTGCCGACGCTTGTGAATTTTGCAGAGCAGCAATCGAAACTGGCCGCTGCCGCAGTGACAGGCGAGTATGCCTTCCCCGACCATAAGGAAATGGACCGGGTCACAGCTGCGGATGAAAAGACCCATATGGGCCATTTCTATCAAGCCGCACGCCACACCATGCAGGTCGATTTCAACACTTATGTAAGAGACCTGTATCAAGAGATAGAGAAGGGCCGAAAACGCGCCCGGGTGACTGCCTAACCTTTCAGGAGCGAATTATGCGAAGACTCGTTGTCGGGCTGGCCTTTGCCGGTGCGGTCGCATGTGCCTCGCCGCCGCCGGTGGTTTACTATCCGCAAACACCGTCCGGACCCGTGGTCTCCACGCCTAGCCCCGAGCGAGCTGGACCGCGCGCCGCGCAGGGACCGTTCCAACCTGATTTCTATCTATATGCCTGCACAGAGTCCTTCTCAAACCGACCAGAAACGGATCGATCTGGGCGGATACTCAGCTATGATGCCCTCATCGTCGTCAACAATGTTATCTTGGCGACAGCTCCCACAAACGGCACGTGCATGACCTCTGGCTTTGGTCCGCGATTTGGACGCATGCACAATGGGATTGATTTGCATGCACGTCCCGCCGTGCCGATTTACTCCTCTGCGCCCGGCCGAATTCTCGAAGTTGGCACGCATCGGGATTATGGGCTCCAGGTGCTCATTGATCATGGCAATGGCGTCTTCACCCGTTACGCACACTTTGCTTATTTTACCGAGGGGCTAAAAGCCGGACAACAAATCGGGTTCGGGCAGCCGCTCGGCCTAATGGGCGAAACAGGAAACGCGACGGGGCTGCATGTCCACTACGAGATCCTGACGGGCAATTACAATACGCCCAAAAAGTCTTGGGGTTTGAAAGCACATGACCCGCTAGACTTTCCACGCTGGAGCGGATTGGATGGGCTAAGCTGATCAATTAGGGGACGATCACGTGCTCAATTTCCTAGACCCAAACACGCTCGCGCGAACCTATCGCGATCCCATTGCGTGGCTCATTCTCGCGGTTGACCTCTTCCCAATAATTGCGGTGCTGACCATGGGCTGGGGCGCTGCGGCATTGGTCTTTCTATATTGGCTCGAGAACTTGATCATCGGCGCCGCAACGCTTGCAAAAATGACAGCGACGAGTGTGAAGAACGGCCCCGGAGGCTTGGTGGGCATGGCTTTTCTTGGGCCATTCTTCTTTGTGCATTATGGCATGTTTTGTTTCGTCCATGGTGTCTTTGTCGGCATGTTTGCGACCTTATCAAGCGGCGGGGACCCAGGCTTTCCGACACCGTTTGGCTTGATTGATCAGGCGCTGTCTTCAGGTCCGAATATGCCAACCTTCATTCTCGCGATTATCGGCGTGCAGATCATCCTTTTCACTCAGGACTACATCTTGCGCGGAGAGTATCAGCAAAGCTCCGTAGATAAAGAGATGATGGCCCCATATGGACGGATCATTGTGCTTCATTTCGGGATCTTCGCAGGGGCCTTCGCGATGGTGGCATTGGGTGAGCCAATGCTTGGTATTCTGGCCCTCATTTTCCTTCGAGCGCTCTGGGGCGTTTTCCTCACCGTTCGGCGCCGAATGCGCCTCGACGATGCACTGCAAACAAAAAGTTGACGTTCCGTCACCAATCTGAGCAGACTATTAGGCGTTGAGGGAAAAAGAGATTCTATGACGGTGACGATCGAACCAGAAGTCCGAATGGGTAAGCGCGCCCGCGCCAAGGAAGCCAATCGCAGAGCAATTCTAGAGGCCGCACGTGTTGTCTTTGCTCGAATTGGCTATGAGGCGACCAGTATTCGCGACATCATCCGGGAAACCGATCTCGCGAGCGGAACCTTCTACAACTATTTCAAATCGAAAGAGGAAGTGTTCGAAGCGATCGCGAATGACAGCATCGCCCGCTTCCGGCCTTTGCTTCAAAAAGTACGCGAAGAAGCAAAAGATCTGGAATCTTATCTATACGCCGCCTTTAGCGCTTATTTTTCCTTTCTCGCAGAAGAAAATGACGACGCCATCCAAGGCGGGGCGCCGCACATGAGCCTGATCGGCGTGCGTGTCGATACGCCGGAGATGCAAACTGTGTCCAAAGAAATTGCCGCTGACCTTGAAATCGTCATGGACAAAGTCGGCCTTGGCAAGCTCGACATCGATTACATCACGGCCGCAGCGATCGGCATGGCGCGCGAGATGGGCGACCATATGCTTCAACGCCGCCCTGTTGACCCGAAGGGAGCCACTGAATTTGCCGCAAAATTCACGCTCGCTGGGATCGAAGAGCTTGCCAAATCTAACCACTAGGTCAGATTAGTCCCCAGACAATAAACGAGTTTGGGAGGGCCGCAGCCATGAGCTTGCAGGCGACAATCGCGAAACTGCTTTTAAAGCTTCCAGCCAGTTGGAAAGTCAAAATGGCGGGTGGTGAACCGGTCGTTCTTGGCGGTCGAACGCTTGATCCGAACTTTCAATTCTTAGCCCATGGCGCAGCCAGCCAACCGCCAATGTCGTCTTTGGAGCCTGAAATTGCGCAAGCCGCCGCGATTGAGGGATTGGCGATGTTTGCCGCAAAGCCCGAAGCCGGGGTGTCGTGGGAAGACACCACCATTCCTGGCCAAGGCACACATCAGATCCCGGTCCGTATCTATCGCCCAGCACAGCAAGACCCAAAGGCGCCTATGCTCGCTTATTGGCATATGGGCGGCGGCGTTATCTTAGACATAGAAGCCTGCCACGCGTTCTGCACTATGGTGTCGAAGATCGCACAATGCCCTGTCGTCTCAGTCGACTATCGCCTGGCCCCGCAACACAAATTTCCAGCTGGCCTGGAAGACTGCATCGCCGCTTATGATTGGACGCTGAAAAATGCCGAAAAATACGGCGCTCCTGCCGGGCGCGCTGCGATTGGCGGCGACAGTATGGGCGGTAATTTCAGCGCGATCATCGCGCAGGAATCGACCCGGCGAGGCATGCCGAAACCAGAACTTCAACTCTTGCTCTATCCAGCCACTGATCTGGTCACTGAGTTTGAGTCCGCCACGGTCTATGGCGAGACGTACCCGCTTTCGACCGACACAATGCAATGGTTCATGCAGCAATATTTGCCAGAAGACTTCGACCGAACGAATGTCTTGCTCTCGCCGGCGCAAGAAACACGCTTAGAGGGGCTGCCCCCAGCCATCATCGCGACAGCCGGATTTGATCCGCTCGTGGACGATGGCGCAGCCTATGCGAAGAAGCTTGAAGCGGCGGGCGTGGACGTCACCTTCAAATGTTATGACAGCCTCGCGCACGGTTTCACCGCGTTTACTGGCATAGCGCCCGCCGCCCGCGAGGCCTGCCTGGAAATCGCCGGCATGGTTCGCGACGCTTATGCAGCGCTATGATGCGCGCGCTCGTTTGCCATGCTCTCTCTGACGACTTTTCAGGCGTCGAGGTTCGCGAGGTTGCCGTTCCAGACCCGGGCCCGGGCCAAGTTCGGATTAAAGTCCGCGCCACCAGTATCAATTTCCCGGATCTCTTGCTTTGCCAAGGCAAGTATCAGCTGAAATTAGAGCCTCCATTCACGCCCGGCATGGATATCGCGGGAACGATTGATGCGCTCGGTGAAGGCGTCGAGCAGTTTAGCTTGGGTGATGAGGTTTGCGGCGGTGCCCGCTTTGGCGGCTTTGCGGACTATGCCATCGTCAATGCTGAGGGCCTGCAACAGAAACCTGAGTCCATGAGTTTTGAGCAAGCTGCGTCCTATTCCGCCGCTTATCTGACCGCTTATGTCGCCCTGGTTCGGCGCGGACGATTGCAAGCCGGTGAAACTCTGTTGGTTCATGGTGCCAGCGGCGGAGTTGGGATGGCGGCCGTCGATGTTGGCAAACTACTTGGCGCAAACGTCATCGCAACCGGTGGAAGTGATGAGAAACTCGCGAAGGTCAAAGCCTATGGCGCTGACCATGTCATCAACACAGCAGATGGATTTCGAACCAAGGTCAAAGAGCTAACAGACGGGCGCGGCGCTGACGTTGTCTATGATCCGGTTGGCGGAGACGTGTTTGATGAAAGCGTGCGCTGCATCGCGTTTGATGGGCGCTTACTTGTGATCGGGTTCACGTCAGGACGCATTGCAAATGTAGCAACCAATATGCCTTTGATTAAAGGCTTCTCGGTGGTTGGTGTCCGCGCCGGCGAATATGGCCGCCAGTTTCCAGACCGTGGGCGCGAGAACGTGAAACAGATTTGGGACTGGGCCCGCGCGGGAAAAACGCGCCCCTATGTGCATAAGACCCTACCCTTGGAACAGACGATAGATGGCTTCCAATTCGCTGTCTATCTTGGAAGACGGCTCAACGGGCGGCGCACTGCCGCCGCCACTTCCTC
>JBCBGJ010000064.1:0-9632 GCA_038526925.1 Pseudomonadota bacterium | reverse complement strand
GGCGCTGACACAGCATCTGCGGGCTTGCCTTTTATCCTCGGCGCGTGCGCTCTGTGCGTGGGAACAGCGCTGCTGACGCTTGGGCGAGATATTGCACTCGGAACGTCGGCTCTCGCAGTACTTTTTTTGATTTGGTTGTCGTTTGGCTTTTTTGGCAATTGGCACTTAGCGGGTTTCGAAGCGCAGGCACTTGTTGCTGGCGGAGCTCTGGCCATGGTCGGTTATGCGATTGGTAAATCTCCGGGAGGGCTCAAGTTCGCCTGGAGCGCGCTTGTTTGGACGTCCCTCATCTTTGTCGCTATCTCTGCTTTTGCATTTTTCTCAACGCCGCCCAGCTCAGAGACGTTCGGGAGCCGGTTAAGTGCTGGGTTTGGATCCCCGAATACAGCTGCAACACTTTTCGGCATTACATTACTCCTAGCGATCGCGAAACTGACGGTTCGCTTTCAGAATGCGCGCTTCAATGCCAGGCCGCGCGGAGATCGCATCGCGCTCCTCGCTCAGTATGAGTTTGCCAGCATAACCGTGATTCTAATTGCGTTTGGCTGCCTGATTTTCACCGTTTCGCGGGCTGGAATTGCGGTGAGCTTGGTCGCCATAATTGGTCTCTCTGGTGTCGAGCTTTACAGAATGCGCCGGCGAGGGCGGTTTTCATTTCTGCATGGTCGGCGCACCATGCTCGGGATCGCAGCGGTCAGTGCGTTAGTTTTGATTCTCGCAGTGTCCGGAGAACTAAACCAACGCACTCAAGAATCGCTCTTCGAAAACTCTTCCGGCCGGGTCGAGACCTTCAAAATCTATTGGAACGTCTTCCTTGAAAAACCCTGGTTTGGACATGGCCTCGGCAGCTTTAACGCGATCAATGACCAGATCACGACTCTGGAGAACGCCCCGACGCTGCATCCGCTCGGTGCGGTCCACAATGTGATCCTACAATGGTTGGTTCAGCAGGGCATCATGGGCGTTCTCGCGATGACCTTGGTGTTCGGCATGATCTTCTATCCGATTGTTCGGGCTTTGATGTTACCTTCTTCGAAACCTCGCAACTTCCTCCGCCTCACAATCGCAATCACGTTTCTCGTCTTTGCGCATGGAATGGTCGACTACGCCCTCGAAATCCCGAGCATTATGTGGACCTATTCTTACATCCTCGGGCTGGCAGCAGGTTACGCTTCTGTCATTCAAGTACGCCAGAAAAAGCCTGAGGAATGACCCTTCCGGGCGCGTGGCTTCTATGCCAAAATACGCCTGACGGAGAGGGACAAAATGTCGGCAACAATTGCGGCGATCGCCAATCTCAAAGGCGGCGTAGGTAAATCAACCACGACTCTAATGCTCGCGGATGGGCTCGCTTACTATTATGGCGCAGACGTTCTCGTCGTAGATCTCGACCCACAAGCCAATTCCAGCCAAATGCTGCTCACCGACCGCGGCCTGCAGATGGCGTTCGAGCAAGGCAAAGGCGTACACCACCTGGTCAAACAGTTTGCGGAGAACGAACCGCCGAACATCGCAAACCTGATCCTGCCAAATGCCGTGACCTTGGAAGAGCTGCGCCGCGCCGAAGAACGTGACGAGCGCATGGGCTGGATATCGATCCTTCCAGCGCATACGCAATTGCGCCTGACTGAGATGGAGCTGGAAGAGAAGCTCTATACTAAAGGCATGGCGCCAAGCCGGTTAGCGAGCTATCTCGCGGGACATATGGAAAAAGCGCTCGAACCGCTGGCGAACTTATACGACGTAATTTTGATCGACACGCCGCCATATCTGTCGCCTTTAGCGCGCGCGGGACTTTCGATAGCAAATCAGTATGTGACGCCGACGCTCGCCGACTCGGTTTCGATCTGGGGTACCAAGCAATTCTCTGATTGGATTATCGGGAATGTCACGCCGCACCTGGCCTCAAACAATTTCGTGGTGATCACCCGCTTCCGCAACACCAAGTATGCCCGCACCGCCGAGACTGAGCTAAAAGAGATTTATCTCAAGGACCGAACCTTCGGGCCAACCATTCCGGAATCTGTACAGGCATTGAACGCGATGGATCGCGCTGATCTCGATAGCTATGACACGCTTCGCGGCAAGTATGGCCGTCTGCGCGGCGACGTAAAACGTTTATCGGAGAGTTTCGTGAAGTTCTTGGCGAGCAAGTCAAACGGGGCGCCGCCGAAAATGGTACGCGACTAGAGACGCTTTAGCGCGTGATGCAAGGCTGCCAAATCATCTGGTAGCGGCGTTTCAACAAAGATCTGCTCTCCCGTCACGGGATGTTTGAACCCTAGGCTCGCGGCGTGGAGCGCTTGGCGTGTCAGCTTCCGCGCGAGGTTGGTCGCGGCATCAAAGTCGGGGCCGCTGCCATAAGCTTTGATCCCGCGATGACGGCCATAGACAGGGTCTCCGATCAGAGAATAACCAAGATGTGCCATATGCACCCGGATTTGATGGGTGCGGCCTGTTTCCAATTTGCATTCGATCAGTGCTGCCGCCGGGAGCGCCTCACTTTTGCTGATCTCACCATACGACTCTAGTGTCTTATAATGGGTCACCGCGTGGCGGCCCTCCCCATCAGGCACAACGGCCATCTTCTTTCGATCGCGGGGGCTTCGTGCAATGTCGCCTGTTACCGTTCCAGCCGATGGACGGGGGCGTCCGCGGGTCAGCGCAAGATAGGTTCGATCAATGTCGTGACTGGCGAACAGTTCTGACAGGCCTTTGTGCGCCGCTTCTGTTTTCGCCACCACCAAAACGCCAGTCGTCTCTTTGTCGATGCGGTGCACGATTCCGGGACGTTCAACGCCGCCAATTCCGGGCAACTGCCCCTTGCAATGATGAAGCAGCGCATTGACCAATGTGCCCTGCCAAGTTCCAGGTGCTGGATGCACCGCCATGCCGGACGCCTTGTTTATCAGGATCAGATACTCATCCTCAAACAGGACATCGAGCGGAAGATCCTCCGGCTGAGGAACAGCAGGCACCGGATCGGGCATCAAGACCGTGTAGGTCACGCCGGGAATCGCGGGGGTTTTGGGGTCGTCTTGAACGATATCATCCCCGCCGCGTCCTTGGCGAACATGTCCTTCCTTGATCAGCGTTTTGGCACGTGATCGGGAAAGCGCCTCGAACTGTTCGCTCAAGAAACGATCCAGCCGGGTTCCCTTATCGTTTTCGCCTGCTAAAGCTGATAATTCTGTCATAAGATCGGTATAAACCGACGATAGGGCAAAGGTCATGCTGCAATCGCAATTGCAGGCGCAAGAAGAGAGACGAGACGATGGGAAAACTGACCCGGCGCGGGCTGTTAGGGGCAAGCGGTAGTGTTTTGGGCTTGGTGGCCTGTAGCCAAGAGCCAATCATTGATTCAGAAGCGCGCATCACAGTTAGCCCAGATGATCGACCAGCCTATCCCGGGACCGTCAATTTCATTCACGGCGTCGCTTCAGGTGACCCGCTACCCGATAGCGTCATCATTTGGACGCGGGTCACGCCGGATGCGGCCTACCCAAATGCCCGCATTCCAGTGAGCTTCGGCGTCTTTGAAGACGAAGCGATGGAACGGCCTGTAAAGTATGGTCAGGGCTACGCGGTGCCGGAGCGCGACTATACCGTGAAAGTCAATTTGACCGAGCTTGAGCCGGACAAGGAATACTATTTCCGGTTTAGTGCAAAAGTGACTTCCGGCGACGTTGCATCGCCAATTGGACGCACGCGAACAACCGCCGCCAGTGGAGGATCGCCGGTCAAGTTTGCGGTCATTTCTTGCTCTAACTATCCGTTTGGTCGATTCCACGTGTATCGCGAGATCGCCAATACAGGTAATCTGGACGCCGTTATCCACCTTGGCGACTATCTCTATGAATACGGCATAGACGGATATGGCGGCACGGTTGGCCAAGAGATTGATCGCAATCACGAACCGCCGCTAGAGATCGTCTCCTTGGATGATTATCGAACGCGCCACGCTCAGTACAAGACGGATGCAGACCTTCAGGCTGCCCATGCCGCAGCACCTTGGATTTGCACCTGGGACGATCACGAGAGCACCAATAACTCATATCGCTCAGGCGCTGAGAACCACAATCCGGAGCAGAATGAAGGCAATTGGAGCGACCGCAAACAAGCGGCGGTTCAAGCGTATCTGGAATGGATGCCTGTACGTGATCCAGCGGTCGGTAAAGCGCGCGAAGCTTTGTATCGCCGCTTTGACTTTGGTGACGTGGCTTCGGTGATGTGCCTTGAGACCCGTTTGACGGGACGCTCTGATGAGATCAGCTGGTTTGCTGAGCTTGGCGGGTTGGAAGCGAGCGAGATTCCCTTCGCGGCCACCAACACCATGATCCGTGTCCAGGATCCGGAACGCACAATGCTCGGCGCGGCACAAGAAGCCTGGCTAGATCAAGAACTGAAATCGTCCATTGAAACCGGGAAAAGCTGGCAGGTTCTCGCCAACCAGATTGTTATGGCGCGCGTTCGGCCCCCAAACTTTACTCAAACGATGACCGACGAGCAGAAAGCCGCCCAAGATGTTGGCTATATCCAGCAACTCATCCCGTTTAGTCAGCTCGGCCTCCCCTTCAATCTGGACGCTTGGGACGGGTTCCCGGCGGCGCGGGATCGCCTGTATGCGAGCGCGAAAGAGGCCGGTGCTCGATTGGTGACTTTGACCGGCGATACCCACACAGCTTGGGGCAACACGCTCGTAGATGCTGATGATGAGCAGCGCGGCGTTGAGTTTGGCTGCACCTCAGTGACCTCTCCAGGATTGGGCACTTATATTAAAGAGGTCCCAGACCTTGGCACTCAGTTTGAGGATGCCAATCCAGAAGTCGATTTCCACGACCCGTTCGACAATGGTTGGATCCTTGTGACGCTTACCCAAGAAGAGGCACGCGCCGACTATAAGAAAGTCACCGACGTGACCCAGGAAACCTACACATCTAGCGATGTCGCGACCTATGTGACCGCGCGCGATGGCGAAGGAATGACACCACTACAAACAGCCTAGGCTAAGAGGTCGCGGCGGCACCCTTGCCGCACTCGAAAATCCATGCTGTCTCGCCTCTAAATGAGACAGTTATGGAGGGCGCTATGGGCGTTTTAGACGGCAAGGTCATTCTGATTACAGGCGGCGGCAACGGCATTGGCAAAGAGTGTGCGCTCTTGGCCGCGCGCGAAGGCGCAAAGATCGTCGTCAATGATCTCGGTGGCGCCCTGACTGATAGTGGCGACACATCGGGCGATGCCGGTCTCGCAGAACAGGTCGCGCAGGAAATCCGGGAAGCTGGCGGCGAGGCGGTTTCCAACTCGGAAAGCGTCACCGATATGTCCGCCGTGCAAGGCATGGTCGAGCAAGCTAAAGACACGTTTGGCGGCCTACATGGGATTATCAATCCCGCCGGTATTTTGCGGGATGGCATGTTTCACAAAATGAGCGAGAATGATTGGAAGGCTGTGATCGATGTCCACCTCCACGGCTCGTTCAATGTCACGCGCGCCGCGGTAGAGCACTTCCGCGAACAAGAAGACGGCAGTTTTGTTCTCTTCACCTCGACCTCTGGCCTGATCGGGAATATTGGCCAGGCCAATTATGCCGCCGCTAAGATGGGCATTGCTGGCTTATCGCGGATCGTCGCGATGGAAGGTGCGCGCAAGAATGTGCGCTCGAACATTATCGCGCCGTTTGCTTGGACCCGGATGATCGCCTCAATTCCAGTGAAAGACGAGGCTGGCGCTGAACGGGTTGAGCGGATGCGGACAGGCATGCGCGCTGATCAGGTGGCGCAGCTTGCCGTCACCCTCTGCGCGGATGGCGCGAAACACGTGAACGGCCAGATCTTCAGCGTCCGCGGCAATGAAGTTGTTCTATTCAATCAGCCGAGACCGGTGAAATCTGTGTCACGTATGGAAGGCTGGACACCAGAAACCCTGATTGAACAGGGCCTTAGCGCGATGGAAGGAAGTTTCACCGATCTCGGTGCTACAACCTCAGTGTTCCCCTATCCGCCTGTCTAAGCTAGTTTCCTAGGCGTGAGTTTTGCAAGCAGAACGGCTTGAAAGAGGACGTGCGCCCATGGAAAATGAGAGCGAACTGGCGGTCGAGGGCTGCGTGACGATTGAAGGTCAACGCGTGTGCGGGGACAATCTTAGCGTCACAGACCTATCTGAATCAGTCGAAGCCGCGCCCATCGCTGAAACAGTTGCGGAGCCTGAAACGGGTCCTGGCCTATTTGATTGGGCCGATCCAATCCTCGCTGATCCACTCGGTTGGGCGCAAACCAATCTGCTGAGCGCTGACATTTTGATGCCCTATTTGTGGCAGTTCGGGGCGATCATCGGCGCCTTACTGGTCGGTGCAATGCTGACCCCGCGGTTTCGCCATCTTGTCTTCGCAGGCCTAACGCGTCTGCCAAAGAATATCAGAGGCTTCGTTGAAGAGACCGCGCCGAAACTTGTCCGCCCGGCGCTTTGGGCGAGCTTACTGTACTTTGCTCAAACCGCGATGGCCGGAGCGGGTATGGAAAGCGCGCTTGTGCGAATCGCGTCTTCCCTTTCGCTGGCATGGCTACTGATCCTCATCGTCACCGCCTTCCTCCCGGAAGGATTCCGCAAGCCTGCAGGTTGGGTGATCTGGGTGTTCGCGGCTTTCTATGCGGTCGGCATTCTCGACGAGGTGATGACTTGGTTGAATTCGATCGGTCCGCCTTTCGGGGGCCGGACGATCAGCCCGGTCTTTGTGGTACAGGCTATTGCGACGGTCGCTTTGTTTATGTTCGCTGCAAACTGGCTGGCGAAGAAGCTGAAAACGCGCGTCGACGAGCTGCCGCAGGTCGAACCCTCCTTGCGGATCCTGATGGGCAATGCCGTCCAGATTGGTCTGTTTTTTGGCGCGGCGCTGCTGGCCATGGCGGGTCTTGGCATACCGCTTTCCGGGCTGGCCGTACTGGGCGGCGCGATCGGCGTTGGTCTCGGGTTCGGGATGCAGCAGATAGTGGCGAACTTTATCTCCGGCGTCATTCTGCTCACCGATAGATCGATCAAACCGGATGATGTGATTGAAGTCGACGAGACCTATGGCGTCGTGAAGTCGCTCGGCCTTCGCTATGCCTCAGTGATCACACGGGACGGCAAAGAACACCTCATCCCGAACGAGATGTTGATCACGGATAAAGTGGTGAACTGGTCTTATTCTAACAAAGAAGTGCGGGTGAAACGGCGTCTTCGGGTCGAGTACGAAACCGATCTTCGCCAAGCCGTCGCGCTTGTGGAAGAGGGCGCGATGCTGACTGACCGCGTGCTCGCGCGCCCTGCCCCGAAATGCTTGGTTATGGAATTTGGAGATGAAGCGATTGAGATTGAGGTTCGTTTTTGGATCAATGATCCAGAAAACGGCGTTTCCAACGTCTCATCTGCGGTGATGCTCAACATTTGGGATAAGTTCACAGCCGCCGGAATCGATATTCCACTGCGCCATGAAGACGTTCTGATCACGCCAGGTTCGACGCTCAAAGTTGAAATGGTCAAAGCGTCAAAAAGCGAAGATGCCTAGCGAAGCAAACGTCCTTTTCGGGCTCGGTCGACCATTAGGACCGCCCCAGTCACGACCATTGTCAGCCCGAGAAAGGCGAACAGTTTCATCCACCATGTGTCAAAGCGGTCCTCGCCGGTCACATCCATAATATGGAACCGCCACAGCACATCAAAGATCCGCCATCGATTTGTTCTGACGGATCTTACCGCGCCGGTGGTGGCATCGAAATAGATCCGTTGCTGCGTCCTTGCATCTTCGATCACCCAAGCGGGCAAGGCACCGCCATATTCGCGGGGCGCTTTGTCTGTCAGATAAGTGGCCGTTGCCTCCGTTCCTGGAATGCGGGCCTCGCCGTCGCTGTCGGCAAACCGCCTTTGTAAGGCGCGAAACGAAATCGGATCCAAGGGGGACCAGACATCGCCCGTCGCGGCGTCGATCATCTGTTTGGTTTCAGAGGTCGTGATCACCCAGACCGGCCGGTCCAAGAAGGGCTGAAGTTCCGCATTCAGCCAGACCCCTTCAACCTTTGCCGCTGCCTCGGCGGCTGTGACCTGAATGGACATGGTTTCCAGAGCGCCATGTTCAATCTTAGGACGCTATGGATCGCCGCGAATAACCTCGATCGGAAACAGAGTGAAAAACAGGCCGCTAACTGTCCAAAAGAACAGCTGAATTCCGACCACCACCCCGATAATTTTGTGCAAACGAGAAAAGCGACGCGCAGTGAGCGACATGACGGAGCTCCGATTGAGATGAGGCTCCTGCTCGCACAAAAGCCGATATGCGTTAAGCCCCGCATCGTGGAGCTCAGCGATAAAAAGCCTTTAGCAACTTCTCTAAGCTAAGACAGCCTCAAGACCTGAGGAGGCGGACTGTGCCCACACTCTCAATTGTTGTGCCGATGTATAATGAAGAAGACGCCATGGATGGCTTCTTCAAACGCGTGCAACAAGTGCTGCAAACGGTAACGCCCTCATATGAGATTATCTGCGTCAATGATGGCAGCCGCGATCTGACGCTGGCGCGGCTCCGCGAAAAAGCCGGCAACGATCCGCGCGTAAAAGTCGTGAACCTATCGCGCAATTTCGGCAAAGAGATCGCTCTCTCTGCAGGCTTAGATCATGCCTCGGGCGATGCGGTTGTTCCGATTGATGCAGACTTGCAGGATCCGCCTGAAGTCATTCCTTTGATGATGGCCAAATGGCGCGCTGGCGCGAAACTGGTGCTCGCCAAACGCCGCGATCGCTCTTCAGACAGCTGGCTGAAGCGTCTCACCGCGAATGGCGCGTATTGGCTGTTCTCCAAGCTTACCCACCCGAAAATTCCTCAGAATGTCGGGGACTTCCGCCTCATGGATCGTGAGGTCGTGGACGCGGTTAAGCGTTTGCCGGAACGGTCTCGCTTCATGAAAGGCCTTTTCGCCTGGATCGGTTATGAAGCGGAGGTCGTTGAGTATGACCGCGAAGCGCGCTCCGCTGGTGAAACTAAGTGGAACTATTGGAAGCTTTGGAACTTTGCGCTCGACGGCATTACGTCTTTCTCGTCGCTGCCATTGCGGATTTGGTCCTATCTCGGTTTTGGGGTCAGTCTCCTCGCCATGGCCTATCTTGGCTGGACGGTGATGAAGACATTGGTCTTCGGAATGGACGTGCCGGGCTATGCGTCTTTGATGAGCGTCATTCTCTTCTTCAATGGGATCTCTTTAATCGGGATCGGTGTCATCGGCGAATATCTCAGCCGGATCTTCACCGAGGTGAAGGCACGGCCACTTTATCTGGTCTCAGAGAAAATCGGGTTCGAAGCCAAAGCCCAATCAGAAACGACAGAGACCGCAAAACGCGCTTAGTCCATTCGTTAAAAAAATAACAAAAGAGTCATAATTCCCCTATTGACCACATTTGTAGTCTTCGTTAATGACCACACCTGTAGTCAAAAGGTGAGATGATGAGTCTACAAATCACTCCTGCTGAACTTGAAATCATGAAAGTGCTGTGGAAGCGGCCTGGCATCGGCGCGTCAGAAATTGTCGACGCGCTCGACGGTGAACAGGACTGGAGCCCGCGCACCGTAAAGACCTTGCTATCGCGCCTGGTCGAAAAAGGCG
>JBCBGJ010000063.1:0-9655 GCA_038526925.1 Pseudomonadota bacterium | reverse complement strand
TTCCAAGCACGCCCAGGGTAACGCCCAGGTTTGATGGGAAAGAAACCATAGAAATGACCTGAATCCGGCTGATCTTCATACAGCCGCAGAGTGATTTCATCGCCGTTATCAGCGGTAATCGTGACCGCGACGGTTTCGATCCGAGTGGAATTGCCATTCTGCCCTGCATCCACAACCCGAACGACAATAAGTTCCCCGGAGAAATAGGTTTGTGCCGGCACCAACTGCACGGGCCGTGACGTGTCTAAGGGCTTCTGCTGAAACACTGAAAGCGCGCCAAAAGATCGAAACGGCCCGCTAAGTTCACCTGATGGACTAAAATCAGATCCGTTAAGCTGAACACTTATCGAGTCGGGCGCATTCTGTACGACTCTAAAGAACTCAATCTCGGACGGGGTTCGTCTCGCCTGGATCGTAAATTCTGCGGTATTTGTCGGAAATGACAGCGTTCCACCGCCAGCATCTTGGGAAATAATAGCCGTATTGGTCACGCGATCGCCAATATCGGCAAACGCCGAAGGCAATACTGCCGTCATTGCAATGAAAGCAAACGCAATCCACCGCAAACCGGCTACGATGCGCTTCCGCCCGAAGCTCATCCCCGATTCTCCACCATCACGCGGCGGGCCTCTTTTTGGGCCTATCCGCTAGCTCACCAAAATTAGGCAGATCTATCGCTGCCTTATGAGGATGACCCTATCGAAGTATGGTTACTATTTGCCTTACAAGGATCTGATAATTCGATACATTTTAAGGAATTTTGCATGAAATTTTACCGTAAATCCATTCGCTCTAAAGAGATTTGAGAGGCGAGTTCGCGGCACAAAAAAGGGCCTCGGTATCTTATCGTTACCAAGGCCCTGATTTGGAGTATTTGCTGCGCTTACTTAACTTCGGCGCGGATCACGATCTGACCAACCTCACCCGCAGCCAGTGTGGCATCTGAGAGCTGGATTACACACGTCGTCGTGCCGTTGCAATCGCTTTCTGCCGGCGTGGTCGGGACCGTTAGAGTTGGTCCCGTGCCGGTCACGCCGGTATCATCTTCAAACCCGGTCCCAGTCGTGGTTGCGAGACTCGCCGCCACGAAGCTGACTTCCGCCGGCAAGATATCGTCAATCACCAGATTGGTGGCTGTCGCCGTCACACCATTGTTTTGGACTTGAATAATATACTCAACACATGACCCTGGAACGGCCTTCGCATTCGCTTCAGCCGTCGCCGTATCACAGTCGGTAAGTCCAACAAATGGATCATCTGTGCCTGGCTCTTTGATCACCAGGACGGTTTTTGACGCCGTAAGGTCAGCCGATTCAACCCGAATGATACCGGTTGCGGCAAACAAACCGTCCGCCACGCCAGCAGCTTCAGCCGCGGCGACACCAACGCCATCAGCCAGAACATTTTGCGCTGCGCCAGTCAGAACGTTCGCACCACCCGATGCGGCGGTTACTTCGCCAGGCGTTGCTGAGACCTCTAGCAAGAAGGCCGTCGGGTCCCTCGCTTCGGCCACCAGTGTAATATCGTCGGAGGTCGTGTCGCTCAAACCAGCCGGGACCGTTCCCTGAACTTGAACAAAGACACGGACACCCTTTGGAACATCCGCTGTGAATGAAGCAGAACCGGCCGCCGTTCCGGTTGGCGTGGCCGTCAGCACCGTGTAAGCGCCGTCATCGTCGGACCCATTATCGTTCGCATCGATGAGATAGCGGACGATTAGGCTTGTCGCGTCAAACGTTGTTGGGCCTGCGTCCAAATCTGCTATCGAGAAAGAATAGGCCGCCGTATCGTTGCCTTCGTTCAATACCTCGAAGGTCAAAGTCGCGTCGACGCCTGCCGCCGTTGCCAGCGTGCTGTTTGTTGCCGTGACGATTAAATCGATTTTACGGTCAACCGTAAACAATGTCGGCGTACCTTGAACGGTTGCGCCCGGAGGCGGGCTTACGCTGTCATTGGTAATGACTGGCTGCGCCGTGCCGGAGACACTATAGCCCAGCTCGAATGTGTTTGAGACTGACGTACCAGCCTCTGTTAGATCGTTGGCTGCATGTGCAGCGCCAGCCAAGCCAAGGCATACCGCCGCGGCCAGGCTTGAACGGAGGGAAAACCCCCGCACCTGTGAATAGCTCATTTTCGCCCGCTCCAATTATATTTTTTTAAAGCTCGGCTGGAGCGTCGCACAGAACTCTTAACATCATCCAAAAGCTAATGCAGATGATGAAATTTGACTTATCGACAAGAAGACGCCGCCCGATCTATCGCGGCTGAAGACCCTTTTAGAGAGAAATGATAGGTGACGCGCGTGTTGCGCGAAGAGGTCGCCTCGACGCGTAACTCGCTCCCGCGTTTGAGTTGGCGGACAAGGCGCGCATCATCATTGTCTTGGGCAAAAGCTTCCCGGCCAACTCCAAACAGCGACCAGTCAGACCGGCCAATTTTTGCTTTCCCCGGAAGATCGCCGCGAAGTTCGTACCCGACTTTCAGGCTGGGTTGATTTCGGGCTTTCCCGGATTGCCAGTTTGAAACGTAGAACCAAACATCGCCGTGATCCGCAGACTTCGGCGCCTTATCGGTGGCTTGGGTGGCGGCATAACACAGACGCTCCCCTCCCACATTCTCCGTAAAGACGACCCAATCGGAATATTGCCTCACCACGGTCGGATTGGCGGAGGCCGCAAACAGTTGCGCGCCAAGAACCGCACCAAGAAGGGCAAAAGCAAGCCGATGCATATAAATTCTCCTACATGCAATAAAATATATAGCCAGGGGTCGAAATCTTATGTAACGTCCATAGGGCTGAAATAAGACACACTAGATTAACGGGCGATTATGAGTTTGTTGTCTCGCAAAGGTTGCAATTCTTCTGATTTAGGCGCTTTATACGAGTGTGAAGCGGCGCAGGGGAAACAGGTGTCCCTCGAAACCACAGGTAGCGACCCGTCTGAACGGGAGCGTTTGGCCGATTGCATTGAGCAAATCGCCAGTGCTCAATCACGTCCAGCGTTCGCAGAAGTCTTCGAGTATTTTGCCCCGCGCCTGAAAAGTTACCTCATGCGTCTCGGCAGCGATTCCTCGAGCGCCGAAGAAGTCATGCAAGAGGTTATGCTGAATGTCTGGCGTAAGGCAGGCCAGTATGACCGGCGCCAAGCGTCTGTCTCTACCTGGATCTTTCGCATTGCCCGCAACCGCCGGATCGACACGCTTCGGCGGACAAACAAACCGGAGCTGGACGCTGAAGACCCAATGCTGCAGCCCGCACCGGCAGAACAACCTGATATTACGGTCAATCGCGCGCAACTCGAAGTGAAAGTTCGGGAAGTGATTGAAACCCTACCGGAGGAACAGCTCGTCCTCCTCAAAGCCGCCTTCTATGAAGGGCTTTCACATTCCGAAATCGCGAAATCCTTTGGGCTCCCCTTGGGCACCGTGAAGTCTCGTATTCGCCTGGCATTCATGCGGTTACGAGGGTCTTTGGAACGCGATCACTGAGTATATGACTGCAATCTGGAGCTGCATTTGCTTGACGATAACCTTGATCCGACAATATCGCCGAATAAGAGTGATAGTTTCGAGGAGTGCGCAACGCCGATGGGCAAAGCGACGATCAATGATTTTGGCGAAGTCTACAGCAGTTATGCTGCAGGCTGTTTAGACCCAGCGTTCTGCCTTCTGGTGGAAACACAGTCGGCACTACGCCCCGAAGTCGCGCGCGCGGTCGCGCGGGCGGAAACGATAGCGGGCGTGTTCTTTGAAACGGAAGAGCGCACTGCGGTCAGCGCTGGCGCGATGGACACGGCGCTTGCCATGATTGATGCGTTCGAGTCCGGGGAGCAACCCTGCCACAGAGCCCAAGTCGCGACGCTGGCAGGCGAGGGCCTGGACGAGTTGCTAGATCTTCCAGAGCCATTGCGCGAAACAGCTTTGACCTCTTTCCAAACCAATAAGTGGCAAGGCCTCACACAGGGTATTCGTCGCTTGAAGCTCGACGCTGGCAGCGACGCTGAAGTCGAGCTCTATCGCATCGAACCCGGCTGCACCGTTCCTAAGCATAGTCATGAGGGCAGCGAGTTCACTTTGGTCGTTTCTGGCGGCTTCACGGACGAGAGTGGATCTTTCGGGCCTGGTGATATCAGCCTCAAGGGCCCAAATGATACGCATCAGCCAACCGGCGATATGGACGGTGTCTGCTATGCCTTGGCAGTGCGTGATGGCGGCCTGAAATTCACCGGTATTATGGGCCTGCTCCAACGCTTGGTTGGTCAGTAATTATCTGACAATTTCGAACTTTCGGGTCTCAAACACGGTCAGCACCTGTTTTAGATCACGGCCTCGTTTCAGGATTTGCCCCTGCGCACCAAGGACCGAATATGCGCCCTGCAAACGCGCAAGCGAGGGCGTTTTGACGACCGTCCAATTCGGGGTCTCAGCATGGCGCCGAAAAATCGCAAAAACCGCTTGGTCTTTGTGAGCACCGATCGCATAATCTTTGGCCTGACCTGACATCACAAGACGTCCATAGACGTCGAGAATCAGGTTCATTTCATTGCGTTGGAACGCGATTTTGGGACGTTGCTGCGTTTTTTTGAGTGGTGTGATTTTGCTCATGAAGCGCGTATTCGTTACAGTTACCCATGTCGTGACGCATTTTTAATACGGAATAGGGCAGTTTTGCCCAATTCGCGCCTTGCCGCGGTCACCGATTACGATCAGTTTGCAATTGTCGGGCGGCGAAGTCTAGCAGTCTTTCCGGACCCATCAGCCCCCCCAGCCCCCCGGGGCGACTGTTTTGAGCCGCTCGACACTCTATCCCAACAATCAAATTTGCATCTAAGCGCCTGTTTTTAGGGATGCATTCTCTCGCATGAACAGAAATTTAGCTGCATGGCCTTGGTGTTCCCTTTACTGGCCTGCGCTAACGAATGAGGTTAACCGATTTCTGGCAACAGAGTGCGACCCGTAAATGCTTGAGCTTCAAAATCTGAAAAAAGCCTTTGAAGATCATGTCGCGGTCGCGGGATTGAGCTTCAATCTGCAAAAAGGCGAAGTGCTTGGATTCCTCGGCCAGAATGGTGCCGGCAAATCGACAACCATGCGGATGATCGCCGGTGTTTTGGAACCTGATTCAGGCGACGCCGTCCTCAATGGTCATTCCATCACCTCCGCGCGGCGTGCGGCGCAAAGCCAAATTGGCTATCTGCCAGAGGGCGCTCCGCTTTATCGCGACATGACTCCGCTCACCTTTTTGCGCTTCATGGCAGATGCACATGACCTACGACGCAGCGACCGTAAGAACGCCGTCGACCGGGTGATAGCGGATGCGCGGATCGGCAGTGTTACCGGCCAACAGATTGCTTCACTTTCGAAAGGCTATCGTCGCCGAGTTGGCCTGGCAGCCGCGCTCATTCATGATCCACCAGTGCTCCTCCTCGATGAGCCAACCGACGGACTAGACCCCATCCAAAAGCGCGCGGTTCGTGCCCTGGTCGCGCGCATGGCGCCCGAGAAAGCTATTCTAATCTCCACTCATACACTGGACGAAGTCCCCGCCATGTGTTCCCGCGTCATTGTCATCGACAAGGGTCACATCGTCGCCGACGAAACCCCAGCTGCCCTCGCCGACAGTAAACCTGGCGGACTCGAAGAAGCCTTCATCGACTTGGCAGATAGCCGCGAGGCCGCGCCATGTTAGGCGTTGATTGGCGCGGACTGGTCACCGGAATTCGCGCGGCGTGGCGTCGTGAGATCTCAGCCTATTTCGCGACACCGCTCGCTTATGTGTTCATAGCCATATTTCTCTTGGTGCTGGGCATCTTCACCTGGGATCTGTCTCGCTTCTTCGATACCGGCGCCGCGGATCTTGGGCCATTCTTTTACTGGCACCCTTGGCTCTTCATGCTTTTTATGCCGGCCCTTGCCATGCGCCTTTGGGCCGAGGAGGCAAACCAAGGCACGTCTGAGCTTCTGCTCTCGCTTCCCGTTAGCCTCTCCGGTCTAGTCATAGGCAAACTCTTAGCCGCCTGGACGGTGGCCGCGATCGCCCTTGTGCTGACATTTCCCTGGTGGATCACCGTCAATATTCTTGGGCCTGCGGATAATCCTGCGATCGCCCTAACGTATTTCGTGAGCCTGATCATGGCGGGCGGCTATCTCGCGATTGGCGCGGCTGTTTCGGCACTGACGAGAAGCGCGGTCTTGGCCTTTGTGATCGGCGTCCTCGTCGCATTCATTCTCACCGCAGCGGGCTGGCCGCTGGTCTCTGGCGCAATTGCGGGCGCGCTCGGTCCCGCCGCGGGTGACGCCGTCGCACAGTTTTCCTTCGTCACGCACTTTGAAACCGCTCAACGCGGCGTTCTAGAACTGCGAGGTTTATTCTTCTTCTTCGGCTTCATCGCGCTATGCGCAGCGCTCAATACGCTGTTCATCAGCCAACGCCGCGGAGGCGCGCAATGAGCCCCCGCCACTTTCTAATCTCGGCCACGGTTTTGCTGATCGCGATCTTTGCCGCTGCCAATCTGCTTGCACAGTCTTTGTTCGCAGGCGCCCGCGCGGATTTCACTGAAAACAATCTCTACACACTTTCGGACGGCACCAAGTCGACGCTCACCAATCTGTCCGAGCCGATTGATTTGACCTTTGTCTATACTCGCAGCGTTGGCCAGGAGTTTCCCGCCGTTCGCGCCTATGCGGTTCGTGTGCGCGAATTGCTCGAGGCCTATCAAACGCTCGGCGGCGCCAATATTCGCCTCCGAGAGATTGATCCAGCGCCCTTCTCAGAGGCGGAAGACGAGGCTCTGGCCGCCGGGCTCGTTGCTGTCGACACAAATGGCGGAGATCCGCTCTATTTCGGACTGATTGGCCGCAACGCTGTTGATGACGAACGTGTCATTCCGTTCCTCGCGCCAGAACAAGAAACCAGTCTTGAATACGACATCACCCGAATGATTGCGCGGCTTGATCGCCCGGAGCCCGCACGGATCGGGCTTCTGTCTACTCTGCCCGGCATGAGCGCGCTGACTGATGAAGCGGGTTATTCCCTCCGCCGCGAAATGGGCAAGACGTTTAGCGTCGAGCTCATCGAAGAAAATTTCGTCGAGCTCCCCGCCGAAATCGATGTTCTCATGTTAGTTCACCCGCCAGAGTTCACGCCTTGGCAGCTTTGGCAGATTGATCAGTTTATTCTGCGAACCGGCCGCGCGCTTATTCTGCTGGACCCAGCCGCAAAGACCGCGCAGGGCACCGGCCCGTTCAATATGACCAACCGTCAGATTCGCTCTGACCTCGATCTCTTTGCGCCAGTATGGGGCGTGCGCCTCGCCGAGGACGCCGTCGCAGACACAGAAACGGCGCTCTCCATCGAAGCCGATGCTGGCGAAGGGCGGACGACGGTCCTCCAGCACCCGCTTTTCTTGGCGGTGCCCCCGGGATTGATGTCACGCGAAAGCATCGTCACGGCCGATCTCGGACGAACGGTCAATCTTGGCGCGCCTGGAAGACTAATCCTCTCAGACACCGCGCCAGGCACGCGCGAAGTCTTGATGCAAACCGGTCCTGCCCCGAGCGCGATCCCCGCAGAGCGCGCCGCCGTAGAGATTTCTGCTGGCGATACGGTGGGGCTTTATCTAGCGAGCGATATTGGCCCTGCCCCGCTGGCCGTGCGCGTCTCTGGACCGCTGATCAGCGCCTTTGCCGACGGCGCGCCGCCCCCTGATATTCCCGATGACCCAATCTATGCAGAGCTCGCGCGCGCCGCAGCCGCTGAAGCGCCGACACATATGACAACCAGCGCGGTCGATGCCGACATTATCATCCTGTCTGACGCCGATATGCTTGATGATGGGCTTTATCTGGACCTGCAGAGTGGAATAGCGTTTGCCGACAATGCGACCTTCATTCTAAATGCCCTCGATAGCCTATCCGGTGGATCAGAACTGATGAGCCTGCGGGCCCGAGCGCCAGGTCGCCGCCCGATGGAAACAGTGGATCGGATGCGGGAGGACGCCCAATCGCGCTTCTTCAATGAGCAGGCCCGCCTTGAAGCGCGTCTTTCTACATCGCAGGAAAGACTGGAAGAATTACAGACGGTCGGTGCGACAGGTGGCTTCTTCGATGGCGATATTAGCGCAGAGCTAAGCGCCGGTGAGCGCGAAGAACTCGCCCGCCTCAGAGAGGATATTGTTACGACGCGAAGCCGCCTGCGGCAGATTGAGCGAGATTTCCGATCCGATATTGACCGGCTGGAACTTAATCTGCGTCTATTTACGATACTGACCGGGCCCCTTTTGATGGGCGGTCTTGGGTTTCTGCTTTATGTGCGCAATCGGCGGAGATCGACGGCATGAGCAGCGTTCATCAGCAATCACGCCGCAAATCGGTTCTGACGCTCTTAGGCGTTGCGGTCGGACTCTGGGTTTTACTCGGTCTGATGGGACTAGCGACAAGCGGGCCGAGCGCATCCCATAGTCGTATGGGGTCTGCCGTCTTGGCGGACTTTGGCGCCGCGCGCGTCGATGCGAGCCGTATCCGGTTCATGCTGGCCGATGAAAGCTATACCCTAGAGCGGTCCGCCAAGGGTTGGGTGATGGCTGAAACCGGGGGCTATCCAGTCCGCCTAGATCGTATTGCCGACCTGGCGAGCGGGCTCGAGACCTTGAGCTATGACGAACGGCGAACCAATGACCCTTACAAGCATGACCGGCTCGGCCTCGGTGACCCAACTGAGGGCGGAAACGGTGTGTTGGTAGAGGTGTTTGGCGCCGAAAATGAGCTATCTCACGCCGTGATCGTAGGTCGAAAGAACGAAGATCTATACGTGCGCGATCCCGGTAATACCCAGTCCTACCGGGCCAGCGGATCACTTCCCCCGTTCTACAATCGGCGCGCATGGCTCGACTTAGACATCGTGGACATAGAGCCCGCCGCAATACGCTCAGTTCGAATTACAGACTCAAGAAATCGAACGCTTTATTTGCGCCGCGCAGAAGGCAGCGACGCTCGCAGCTTCGCGCCCGCGCCGCCGAACCAAAACGATCGATTGATCTCGCGGTTGGCGGCCTCCGCCACGGCGCTCGCGATTACGCGCCTCACCCCACAAGACGTCAAACCAGCCGAAGACTTGATTAATGGTCCCATCGCGCGCCACATCAGTGAAACGTTTGACGGGTTAGAGATCAATCTCCAAGCCTATCGCGAACCCAACGGATTCTGGGTAACGCTTCGCGCGATTGAAGCCGGGGAAGGCGCGCGGCGCGCTGAAGTCATCAATGAAAAGGCAGAAGGATGGGCGTTTCGGATTTCCGACTATGATTTCCAAGACTTCACGCCAAGCGTGACCAGCATCGCAGAACCTGCGCCTTTGGTGCTAACGCCCTGACAGTCGGAGCGCGAGCCGCATAATTAGCATCGCGATCGCCACGACGAGTTTTTCGAGCGGTCCTGCAGCAAACTTATGGAAGTAACGCGCAAGGCTATCGGCTTTGTGAGAGGCAACCTCGCCGCTTGGGGCATCTGATGTGGATCCATAGTGCAACGCGCCCGCATGCGGATCGTATTTCACTGTGCCACCAGCCTCACGGCATCGACGGCACAAATCCACGTCTTCAACGTGTAAGAAATAGCCTTCATCAAAGCCGTTCAGGCGTGCCATACTGTTTTCAAA
>JBCBGJ010000062.1:0-9663 GCA_038526925.1 Pseudomonadota bacterium | reverse complement strand
GTCAGCTTCAGCATCGCTCGCAAGACCACTCAGCACGATATCAGCGCCTTGTTCTGCAAGCGCTTTGGCGATCCCCAAGCCGATTCCGCTGGTCGATCCAGACCCTCGGAACCTTCCTCGCATCGAACTCGCACCGCCCTTGGTGGCTACTGTGGTTGTTCGCAGCTGGTATCATGGTCGCAGCGCTCATGTTCCAGCTGTTTTATGGCGGCGGGGATATTGCGGACGGAAAGCTCAACAAAATTCCTTACCCAGAAGGCGGCATTCAATGGTGGCATGCGCTTCCGCCAATTGTCCTGCTTTTCCTAACGCGTTTCGGCATTCCGGTTTCGACAACCTTCCTGGTTCTGACCGTTTTCGCGCTTTCGGGCGGATCTGCAACCGAGGGCGTTATGAGCAGCATGCTCATCAAATCGCTGACGGGCTATGTTGTTGCGTTTGCCGCCGGTGCGGTTGTCTGGCTCTTAATCTCACGCATGTGGGAAGTCTGGGTCGGCCGCACGCGCGACGGGGATGAGCGTTTGCACCCTATGTGGACCGTGTTCCAATGGGGGACGACGGGCTTCCTCTGGTGGACCTGGCTCCTCCAAGACTTTGCGAATATTTTCGTCTTCATGCCGCGCGAACCTGTTTTTGCCGCGGACGGCTCTATCGAAATGATGGTCTTTCGACCTGAAGTCATTATTGGCGGCGCGCTGCTTATGGCCGCGATGATGGCCTATATCTTCCGCACTCGCGGCGGTGAAATCCAAAAGATCGTTCTGTCGAAAACCCATACGACAGATGTTCGCGCCGCAACGATTGTCGACCTGATTTACGCGATCGTTTTGTTCTATTTCAAAGAACTCAACGATGTTCCGATGAGCACGACTTGGGTCTTCCTCGGCCTGCTCGCGGGCCGCGAGATGGCGATTTCGTTCGTCACCGCACTTCGCGAACGCGGCGCCGCCATAAAGGATGTCAGCTCAGATGCGGGACGTGCCCTAATCGGTCTGATCATCAGCGTTATTCTGGCGGTTGGTATGCCATGGGCCGCAACTGGCCAAATGCCGAACTTCTAAAACTCGGTTTTATCGATGCTCGAACGGGTCGCGCATCAGAATAACATCCTCGCGCTCTGGCGAGGTCGACACGAGCGCGCACGGTTTCCCGACCAGCTCTTCGAGCCTGCGAACATACTTCACCGCTTCAGCCGGTAGATCATTCCAAGACCGCGCCCCGCGGGTCGAACCGCCCCAGCCCGGCATCGTTTCATAGATCGGCTCGACGGCTTCCTGCGCAGCTGCAGTTGCCGGCAGATAATCCAGTACTTGCCCGCCGAGCTGATAGCCGGTGCAGACCTTGATCTCTTCCATGCCGTCCAGGACGTCGAGCTTGGTAAGGGCGAGGCCATCAACGCCGGACACAGCGCAGGCTTGGCGAACCATAACTGCATCGAACCAGCCGCATCGGCGGGCCCGCCCGGTGACAGTTCCAAATTCGTGGCCCCGTTCGCCGAGGCCCTGACCGATGTCATCAAACAGTTCAGTCGGAAACGGACCCGTTCCAACCCGCGTTGTGTAAGCTTTCGCCAAACCGAGCACGTAACTCACGGCGCGCGGTCCAAGCCCAGTACCTGCGGCGGCTTGGCCAGAGACAACATTCGACGACGTCACAAAAGGGTATGTGCCGTGATCAACGTCGAGCATCACGCCTTGCGCGCCTTCGAAGAGGATCCGGCGACCGAGTTTTTGGCTCTCGCCCAGAACCTTCCACGCCGGTCCAGCAAATGCCAATACTTTTGGAGCAATCTCGAGCAGCTCTGCTTTCAGAGCGGCGGCATCCGGCGCCTCAAGCCCAAGACCGACCCGAAGCGGCGCGTGATGCGCAATTAAGCGTTCAAGTTTCTGATCGAGGGCCGCTTCGTCTGCTAGGTCAGCCACCCGAATGGCGCGGCGCCCAACTTTGTCTTCATAGGCAGGACCGATGCCGCGCTTGGTTGTTCCGATTTTCGCTTTGGCGCTGGCCGCGCCTTCGCGTGCAGCATCGAGATCGCGGTGCCAAGGCAGAATCAGACACGCTGTCTCCGCAAGCAGCAAATCGTCTGGGGTCAGCGTCACACCGGCTTGCTTCATATTCTCTAGCTCTGACAGGAGCTGCCACGGGTCGACCACCACGCCATTTCCAATGACCGAGAGCTTACCGCCGCGGACGACGCCAGACGGCAAAAGATTCAGTTTGTAGGTCGTGCCATCAATTACCAAAGTGTGCCCGGCATTATGACCGCCTTGAAACCGCGCCACGACATCAGCGCGATGGGACAGCCAGTCCACGATCTTGCCCTTGCCCTCGTCGCCCCATTGGGCACCGACAACCACAACTCCAGCCATGTCGAAGAACTCCGTCTGAGGATGATCCGCGCCACTGACCCCGTTTGGATTGAAAAGGCAAGGCCCCGACTGGTCGTTTCTGTTGGTTAATTCGATAAAATTGGATCGATTCATTTATCAAGATTCGAACGCCTCTTTGGTACGACGTTTGTATGAGGGACACGAACCGAAAGAAATTCGGCGCTGTGTTGCGCATGGGCGTAATATGTGCCGGAACCGCCATGTGGGCTTTGCCGCCCGCCATGACCGATATGGTCGACCGACCGCACTTCAAAGTTGATGGAGTCGCGATCGTTTGGGCTGCCGACTCGTCAGGCACGACTCCGATCGCCTCGGACTTTATTGTTGAAGGTGGCGGCGCGAACGCCGACTTGATCGGCACCGATGTCCACACGGTTGTAACCGGATCGCTGGACGCCTTAGATGGATCATTCCCTGATGGCGCCGGCGCAACGCTTCGGATTGAGAACATTCCTGGAAGCGGTAACCAAAACACACGTCAGGGTGACCGGTTCACCTCCGCTTCTGATGTGCTCAACCCATTCCAACTCGACTCGACGACAGATGTGCGGACGATCCGCAGCGACATTCTGAGCAGCTTCTATGTCGCCACGAATAAGGCGTTCAATATCGACGTTGTTGCCTCCTCGGTTAGTGACCCAGCTGATCTTGCCTTGATCCGCTTACGCATGCGAATGACCGAGTCCGGAACCGATGGCGGGCTTTCATTCGGCAGCGCTGCCCAGCTTCCGCATTCCGGCAACGCCAATGATTCCGGCATGCAGTGGGGCGGGTATCGTCGCCTCTCTTTGCTGACAGGCGGGTCCGATATTTTCCGCGGCAATCGGCGCACTGCTGAGATACCGGGCTCGATTGCAGATCAATCCGTACGGTTCGACTTAGACTATCGTTGGAACACCGGAAATATCGATCTCAGCGACGGGACATTCGATGTCGAAGCTGAAGTGGTTTATACCGTCTACATTCCGTAATCAGTGAAATATGGCAGGCTTTGAAGCCTCAAAGCGCTTTTGCGCGCGAGCGATTGAAGCCTGCTGTTCAAACGGTGCCATTTGATAGGTTTGATCTCGCAGGAACGTCATCAGCTCATGACGTTTGCCGGCACTCGAAAGCACGTCTGGTGTCAGCGTCTCACCAATATGAACCGGCACGGCGGTCCCGACTCGGCGTTTTACTTCCCGAAAAATCAGCGCCAAGCGAAGCTCGATCGACATATGGCTCGCCCATTGGAACAGCCGCGAGTTTTGGCCCTCAAAGAAAATAGGCGTCACATGTGCTTCGCTGCGGCTGATCAGTTTCGCGGTGAAGGGTTTCCAGGTGTCATCTACGGCGCGGCGGCTGAACGGGGTTGGCGAGGTTGAGACGCCGCCTGCGGGAAAGACAATAATACACTCACCGTTTTTGAGGCGTTCCATGCTCTCGGCGCGGGTCGCGATATTCGTCGCTCGCGCTTCTCGCGTATTGGCGAAATCAATCGGCAAGAGCCATTCGCGGGCTTCCGGCGCGCCATCTAGGATCGCGTTGGTGAGGACTTTGAAATCTGTCCGCCGCAGAGAAATAATCCACGAAATCAAGAGCCCATCCAAAACACCGAACGGATGATTGGCAACAACAACAAGCGGACCGGTAGCCGGAATCTGCGCCAATCGGCGGGAACTGAACTCCACATCGAGATCGAGCAATTTGATCGCGGCGGCGAAGAATGGCTCATGTGTCAGGTCGGCGCGATATGTCTCATAGAGCTTCTGCAAATAAGGCTGGCCGGACAAACGCTCGATCGTTCTGACCATGCCGCGGGTAAACGGATGATCAAAATACGGCGCATAAGAGAGCTTTGGCGTGTTCTCCATGCCTTGAAATTGCTCTGATTTTCGATTTTCGGCAAGAAAAGACGTCAGTCTTTCATCAAACCTGCCGCTTTAAGGGTCTTACCCGCACGAATCACCTTGGCCAGTTTTTCTTCTGACGATCGGTCACCGCTATTCGAATCCGGGTGGAACCGGCGCACATATTCAGCGTAGCGCGCCCGGATCTCAGGCGGCTTGGCTTTGGCGTCCAAATCGAGCTCTTCTAACGCGCGTTTCGCGACGCCCGTCGCCGAACGATTGGCGCGTCTTTCCTCACGGGCCGCAGCCGCGTCTTGGAAGAACTCTGACCCCCGCCAGGTTTTTGGATCGTGCGCTTTGCCGGCTTTGTCACCGCCCATCGGACCGGCACCGAATTTCCAGGTTTGCTTGAACCCGTAGCGCGCATTCTCATTGAACGCCTTCAATTGCTCTTCATTCATCGTGTCGAAGAAATTGAAGTTGCGATTGTATTCGGCGGCGTGTCGCTGGCAGAAATAGTGCATGCCATCTCCGAACTGTTTCGGGGCTGGAAACTCTCCAGCCAGGTCACAGCCTGGGTGTTCGCAAACACGCGTTTTCTGTGCTTTTGCACGCGAGGTATCGTCGGCCGGCGGCTTCACCCTTATATCGGTGAACTTGGGGCGATATTTGTATGCATCATCCATAGGCGACGTAACATAGTAGCTTCGAGTTAAAGAGACCAGAACTTATGATCAGATCAGACCGTATTCGTGACATTTTAACAGAGGCTTTCTCACCAAGCATGCTCGAAGTGATCGATGATAGCCATAAACACGCCGGTCATGCGGGCGCCAGTCCAGAGGGTGAAACGCACTATACGATCAAGATCACATCGTCCAAATTTGCCGGTCAATCGCGGGTGACAACACAACGCGCGATCTTGGCGTCGCTGAAACCCGAGTTTGAAACCGGCCTGCACGCGCTCTCCATTAAAGCGAGTTCATAATGTAGAGACAGAATTCGTTAAGTCTTCGTCTGTATTCTTCATTCAACGGAGCGTAGAATGTCAGCACAACCGAAACGCGATTTTCCGCAAGAGCCGGGGCACATGACTGTGCGGATTCCTGCGACGCCTGACCAAACATGGGCGCTGGACGCTGACTATCTTCACGGGCGCCTGGATGTTCTGAAAAGCCTCGGTAATCATTACGCCAATCGGATCTTTCTGCTCGATTTGGTTTCTGACCTCAGTCTGCTTGGCGGAATTTTGACGACCTTCTTCGTCGCATGGTGGACGTTTATCCCAATGACGGGGCTCGCATGTCTGCAGAAGATTTCGAACCGTCGGATGGCGGGCGAGCTGGCGGGACGCGCCGCGCAAGAATCAACCGACGCCTTTCTATATCTCTACAATTCAGGCGTGCTCTGGCTCGAGCGGCCTACCAGTCCGACATCGGACCGGCTACGCCAGCTTCTGTTGCGCTAGCTTTTCTTGCGAGGAACCGCCGCAGCGGCGAAATCTTCGATGCCGCTAACAGACCCAACGTTCTTACCGGCTTGGTCAGTATTGAATCATTTGAGAAAAGTCGATCAATTGCATCCAAAGCGAGTGCCGTTCCCGCACCATCAAAATGGCGCGCCGTGCTAAAGGCTTCGAGCATCTGAGGCGATCCAATCTCACCGCCAACCCGAAGCGTATCTTGGGCGATCTCAATCAAGGCCGCGACATCCCTGAACCCTTGATTAAGCCCTTGTCCGGCAAGCGGATTTACGCGGCGCGCCGCATCACCAATCAAGGCCGTGCGCGGCGCTGTGATCGCCGTCGCTAACTGCAAAATGAGTGGATAGGATCCAGCCTTCCCCTCAATTTTCATCTCGCCCGCAAAGTCTGCAAAGCGTTGATTAAGCTCAGCCTCAGCATCTTGTGTTGGCATTTTTGCGAGCGTCTCAGCTGCGCCGCGCTTCATATACCAGGCGAGGTTTGCGCGATCACCCGTCAGAGGGAGAGTCGCGAACGGCCCTTCTGGCGTGAAGAGTTGGCGCGCGATCCCATCATGCGGCGCGCTGAGGGCCACATTTGCGGTAAAAACGGATTTGCCATAGTCGCGACCCTCGGTTGAAATCCCGGCCGCTTGGCGGACAGGCGAGTTCATTCCGTCTGCGCCAACCAGTAATCTGGCGCGGAGTTTTTGACCGCTCTCGAGCATAATTTCAGCACGGCCAGGTTGTACGGTTACAGAAGCAAACCGTTCTGGCGCTAGCCAATGTATCCTTGGCTCTGCCTTCATTGCGGCATCCAACGCCGCCTGGAGCGGCTCTGCCATGGTCATATGTCCCAAAGGCTCATCAGGGTTCACACCCTCAAGATCGTCCTTGGTGAACAAAACCGACGGTTGCCCAAAATAGTGTGTGCCGCCGTCTGTGGCTTCGAGCCCGTTGAGCGGTTGGCTCGTGTCAGCGAGCGATGTCGTCACGCCTAATGACTCGAGCATTCGCCAACTGCCTGTGACGATTGCGAAGTTGCGCCCATCCTTTGGTGGGGTCGCCGAGGGGTCGCGCGCATCGACCACCGCGACGTCGAGGCCGGCTTGGGCCAATCCGAGCGCAAGAGAGGCCCCGGTAGGGCCTGCGCCAATGATTGCGACATCGAAAAACTGATCGGTCATGGCGGATACGTATGAGCTCAACTGCATCTGGTCCATGCCTGACAGACAAACGGGCGTTTGGGTCGCAGCCTGCCCGAATTTTGGTCACTCCCTCCCGCGTCACAGATGAACAGCTTTTTAATTCTGGCAGAATTCCGGGCAGACGGGCTTTTAGCCGAGGTCAACTAACCAGAGCTGCGGGAGATACGGGCAATGAGTTTATGGATGAAAACAGCGAAGCGGGGCGCCATGCTGCTACCGCTTGCAGGAATGGCGGGACTGGCAGCGCATGCCCAAGACGCGAGCGCAGTAAGCGCTTATGTCGATAGCAGCTACTTGTTCCTGATTGGCGGTTTGATCGTCATGTTCATGGCAGCGGGCTTCCTCTGTCTCGAGTCTGGCTTGGTGCGGTCGAAAAACGCATCCATGCAGTCTCTTAAAAACGTTGCACTTTTCTCAGTCGCAGGCCTGATGTTTTGGCTCATCGGCTACAATATCGCCTATCCGGCTTCTACTACCCTTAACGGCATCATCGGCATTCCTGGTGCGATCCCATGGAGCGGTGAAGAGTCTTTGGATACTGGCTATGCGGCAAGCTCTGACTGGTTCTTCCAAATGGTGTTTGTTGCGACCGCAGCATCTATCGTTTCCGGAACCGTGGCCGAGCGTGTGAAGCTTTGGTCTTTCCTCGCCTTTGTGGTTGTCCTGACAGCCTTTATCTACCCGACTGTTGTCAGCTGGGAATGGGGCGGCGGTTACCTCGACTCTGAGTGGGCCTTCTCTGACTTTGCGGGATCGACCCTTGTCCACTCTACAGGTGGTTGGGCAGCCCTCGTCGGTGCGATCATCATCGGGCCACGTGCTGGCAAGTATTTCGGCGAGAAAGTGAACCCAATGCCGGGCTCTAACATTCCGCTCGCTGCTCTTGGTACGTTCATTCTGTGGTTCGGCTGGTTCGGCTTTAATGGCGCGTCTCAGCTCGCTGCAGGCACATTTGACGATATCAACGCTGTCGCGAAGATCTTCGCCAACACCAATATGGCCGCTGTCGGCGGTGTCCTGGCCGCGATGATCCTCACAGCCATTCTTTATAAAGGCAAAGTCGATCCAACCATGGCCTTTAACGGCGCGATCGGTGGCCTCGTTTCAATCACTGCTGAGCCACTGGCCCCGAGCATGGGCGCTGCGGTTCTCATCGGCGCCGTTGGTGGTGTCTTGGTCGTCCTGACTGTTCCACTGCTCGACAAGCTGAAGATTGACGACGTTGTCGGTGCGATCCCAGCGCACTTGGTGTGTGGTATCTGGGGCACGATCATCGTCGCTGCGTCTTATGGCAACCACATCATGCCACCGGTTGACGATGCTGGCGCGCTAACAGGCGACGCAAGCTATGTCGGCCAACTCGTCGGTGTTGTGCTCACCGGTGTCGTTGTGTCTGTCTTGTCGGCGATTGTTTGGATGGCCCTGAAAGTCACCATCGGCGTACGTGTCAGCGAAGAGGAAGAGCAACTCGGCCTCGACCGCGCGGACACTGGCGTCGAAGCCTATCCGGAGTTCGCCTCCTAACCAGTTTGCCCGCGATGGCCGTGCCATCGCGGGCAATTCTACGCTTCCCTTTGTTTGGAAGCGTTTCCTCCCGACTTTCCCCCGGCGCCATTGCGACCGGGGGATTTTTTTGGGGGTCAGCAAAAAGTCTTTGCGGCAAAGTCATGTCTGTTAGCGCCGTTTTAAGGCCGCGCTTGTAATTTCATTTTTGGTTCAGAACGTCCCATGTGACCGGAGTGTAGATTATGGCGAATACAATCGCAGACAGCGCGCAGATCCGAGAAGCCTCAGATCCCGTTTGGCGCATAATAACCGGCACCGGCGCTTTTGCTTTGGGCGTGTTCATTTGTGGCAGCGTCGGCACCTATGATCCGTTGGATCCGAGCTGGAACGCAGCCACTAACCGCAGCGTCACAAACCTGTTCGGCTCGGGCGGAGCCGTTTTCGCCGATCTCATGCGTCAATTGCTGGGTTGGTCGGCTTGGGTCGCGGGTCTCGCACTGATGATTGGCGGCGCCATGCGGACCGTTCTGATTGGTGCGCCAAAAATTCGTAGATGGATGCTCGGAATGGCTTTTGTCCCGCTGTCTGCGGCGTGTTTCGCATCCTGGCCAGTTCCAACCTCCTGGCCACTCCGCGCCGGTCTGGGCGGGATGATTGGCGATGGATTGCATGATTTGTCTGTGATGCCGTTCAAGGCACTCCTTTTGCCTATGCCAGAACTCTTAGCGGGCCTTCTAGCGGGCGGACTAGCCTTAACCTGCGCGTTCGCAGCTCTCGGGTTTCGGCGCGGTGATGCACGTCTCTTGCAAGCAGCGGCCAGCCAATCGAGCGCCCGCGCTGCGCGCCAAGCCGGCGGTATTCTCAGCCGATTTAAACGCCAGCGCGCCCATGTTTCTTCTGACGGTGCCCCGGATGGCTTGCAAATTCGGCGCGCTAACGAGCCAGAGAGCGCGCTTCAAGCGACGGACTATGCGGACGTCGAAGAGATTGTCGAAACACCTTCCACGACGCCTGTCGCCGAGCCAGAAGCGCCGAAGTCTATGACTGTGATGGCGCCTCGGTCGGCGACAGTTCCAAAAACTCAGGTTAAGCGCAGCCGGAAAGCGCGCGGCGCAAAAGTCCCGCCGATGGACTTGCTGCAACTGCCGCCCGTGCAACGTAACGAGATTGACGAAGATGCCCTGCTTCAGAAAGCCAATCGCCTGGCGGAAGTACTTCGCGAGTTCGGCGTTCGCGGACGCATCCGTGAAGTTCGACCCGGCCCGGTCGTGA
>JBCBGJ010000061.1:0-9753 GCA_038526925.1 Pseudomonadota bacterium | reverse complement strand
GAGCACTAAGCTGATCCATGGCGGGTTACGCTATCTCGAGCATTATGATTTCGCGCTGGTGAGAAAAGCTCTCATGGAACGCGAAGTGCTTCTACAAGCGGCGCCTCACATTATCTGGCCGCTGCGATTTGTGTTGCCTCATCATAAAGACATGCGCCCCGCTTGGCTGATTCGTCTTGGTCTTTTCATCTATGACCACCTTGGCGGTCGCAAACTGTTACCCGCGACGAAAACGCTAACGCGCAAGAACAGCGATGTTTTCGAGCCATTGCAATCAGAGTTCACGAAAGGCTTCGAATACTCAGACTGCTGGGTTGAGGACGCACGTCTGGTTGTCTTGAACGCGATGGACGCTGCAGAGCGCGGCGCGACCATAATGACGCGCACAGAATGCGTAAGTTTGGAACAAGCCGGTGAAACCTGGAACGCGACGCTTAGAGTTGATGCCGCGACCAATATGGATGTTCAAGCGCGTGCCGTCGTAAACGCAGCTGGACCATGGGTAGACCACATTGCCAGCAAAGCTGGACCGCGAACAAACGCACCAAGTGTTCGGCTCGTGAAGGGCAGCCACATCATCGTTCCTAAGATGTTTGACGATGAACGGTGCTTCTTCTTCCAAGCAGGCGACGGTCGCATCATTTTTGCGATCCCTTATGAGGACAGCCGTTTCACATTGATTGGGACAACAGATCTTCAATTTGAAGGGGATTTGGATGCAGTTGCAGCCTCGCCAGAAGAGATCCAATATTTGTGCGATGTGTCGAACGAGTATTTCGAGCAGCAAATCTCTCCAGATGATGTTGTCTCTACCTATTCAGGCGTCCGCCCCCTCTTTGACGACCAGGCCGAAGACGCCTCATCGGTCACGCGCGATTACGTTCTGAAATTCCTAGATCAAAGCGACGCCCCCTTCCTATCTGTCATCGGCGGCAAGATCACGACGTACAGAAAACTCGCAGAAGATGTTTTGAAACAGCTCGGCGATTTATTTCCTCAGGCTCAGAACGCTTGGACCGCAGAACGTAGCCTACCGGGCGGAGACATTCTCGACGCGGACTTCGAAACGTTCGAAGCGCTCAGCGCAAAACTGTATCCATGGCTTGATGCAGACACCCATCATCGCCTCGCGCGAACCTACGGAACCTGCATTCATTCCGTGCTCGAAGGCGCCAATTCAATTGCCGATCTCGGCCAACATTACGGGGCCGGACTCTATCAACAGGAGGTCGATTATTTGATCGAGCATGAATTTGCTCAAACACCGGAGGATATCGTGTGGCGCAGGACCAAGCTTGGCCTTCATCTCACACCTGCGGAGCTTCAAACGCTGCGAGCTCAACTCGAGAATCGGCTCGTTGCGTAACTTCGATGCCTGCCCAGGCGTCACTTAATAAACCAACCAAAAAGTATAAATCGGGAGGATTTTCCATGGGCTACAAAACAAATATGATCTTGGGGGCAAGCCTCGCCGCGCTGATGACCAGCGGGACGGCGATCGCCCAAGACAATGCGGCGTCAGAGGAAGCAGCTGACGCACGTACACTTCAGACAGTCACTGTCAAAGGCATCCGCGGAAGCTTGAAAGCCTCGCTCGATGTCAAGCGCGACTCCAACCAGATCGTCGATGCGGTCTCCGCTGAGGATGTTGGTAAATTCCCAGACGCAAACGTGGCTGAATCACTTCAGCGCATCACCGGCGTTGCGATCGACCGGAGCGGTGGCGAAGGTCAATTCATCACTGTTCGCGGACTTGGACCGGAGTTCAACACAGTCCTTTTGAATGGCCGCACAATCGCGACCGACAATGATGGCCGCGAGTTTTCGTTCGACGTCTTGTCGTCAGACATCATTCAGCGCGCTGAAGTCTTTAAAACGGCGACCCCAGACCTTCAGTCAGGCGGAATTGGTTCAACTGTGAACGTCGTCACAGCACGACCTTTCGATCGCCCAGGATCAAATCTCACGGTATCTGCTGCGGGCACATACGACACGCTTCGTGAAGAAGTTAGCCCAGATCTGACCGCTGTCGGATCCTGGACGAATGCTGACCGGACAGTCGGCTTTTTGCTCGGAGCGTCATTCTCTGATCGGGCTGTTCAAGAAGATAGCTCCTTCACAAATGGCTTTGCCTTGCGCAGCGGCGACCCTGCCGTGCTCGCACCAGAAGGCTCTTCCGGCCTCACATCTGTTGGCGCGCTCGCCGATGGCGCACGCGTACAACAGCAAGTTGTCCATAGCCGTGACATTCAAGATCGTGAGCGCTTGACCATTAACGGTGCCGCTCAGTTCCGCCCAAATGATACAATGACCTTCACTCTGGATGGCTTGTATTCCGAGTTTGATGTCCAGTCCTTTGCGACACAGTTCTCAGGCTTCTTCAGCCCGCCATTCATTGATCCAGTGATCGATGGCAACGGAACAGTTGTATCGTTTAGCCGCCCAGGTCAGGATTTTGCTGGACGTAACCCGGACATCGCGGCGAGCGTTGGGCTCTCTCAGAACGATAATGTTGTAACTTCCAACAATCGTTTGGCAGAAACCTACATGATCGGCGGCAACCTGGAATGGGACGTCACTGACTCGCTGTCTCTGGAATTCGATGTTTCGGCGTCTAATGCTCAGCGCGATGGCACGAACCCATTCATCGTGATCGGTGCACTTGCCCCGACCTCACCGCTTATCCAACTGCCGAACAATGATGGCATTTCAACCATCACCAACTTGTCGGGCCTCACAGATACATCGATCCAGCGACTTCACTTCGTGAATGTTGAACGCAACATGGTCGAAGATGATGTCATGGAGTTTGCCGCCGACGGTAAATGGGCCATCAATCGCGGCCCATTGGCGGCAATCGGTTTTGGTGCCAGCTATACTGACCGCGAGAAGACTCGTGACAATTTCACCAACTTCTCACCTACTCAAGGCGGGGACATTTTCTGTGCGTATTGCGGATACAATGTTGCGCTTCAGAACCCAGGTATCTTGTCGCCGTTTAACTTCGATGGCTTCCTCAATGATGCAAGCGGCTCTGGCGCAGTACCTTCGCAAATCCTCGGCTTCTCTATCGCTGATGCATTTGCAGAGCTGAACAACACCGCGAACATTACCGATCCAAACCGGAACGGACTGACCGGTGCAGCACGAACAGCAAATGATGCGGACCTGATTGCTCGCCGCGATGCCGCTGGCAACTCTGTATTCGGGTTCTACACACCTGAGTTCAACCCAGGCGGTAGCTTTGGAGTAGAAGAGCAGATCACGTCCTTCTACGTGAACACGGAATGGGAAGGCGACTTTGGCGGCGACCTCCCGTGGGCTGCGAACTTCGGTTTCCGCTTGGCGCAAACCGACGTCGTATCGGCCGGATTTGATCAGCCGGTTTTGCAATTCCGCGAAACACCGGGCGATACCCAGCTCTTGGTTGACTTCGGTCCAACCACCGCTGTGTCCGTCTCGAACGACTATATCAACTTCTTGCCATCAGCGAACATCAAGATCGAACCCACCGATGAAACAATTGTTCGCTTCAGCTTCTCTGAAACTGTCACGCGTCCAACACTGACCGCACTCGGTGTGAACAATACCTTTGGTGGCCGCTCGAATGCGCCGACATCTGGCGGTGGCAACCCAGAACTGGAAGCTTTCGAGTCTTCGAACTGGGATGCGTCATTCGAATGGTATTTCGACGATGTCAGCTACTTCTCCGTTGCGGCATTCTACAAGGATTTCGAAAACTTCCTCGAAGCTCAAACCCTGCCAGTTGCTGGCCAGGTTCAGATCCCTGTAGGCAACCCACAAAACCCAACGGGTCCAGATCCAATCCTGGTCAATGTTGACTTCCAGGACACGCGGACACGGAACGGTGAAAGCGGCTCCATCACGGGTCTCGAAGTTGCGTATCAGCGCACATTCGAAGAACTGCCTGAGCCGTGGGACGGTCTCGGTGCGGCTGCGAACTACACATATGTGACCAGCAATATCGACCGCGCAGAAGGCTCAGGAGCCTCAGATTGTGACTATAATGGTCTGTCTCCACACTCGTTCAACGTAAGCGGCTTTTATGAGAAGAACGGCATTTCTGCCCGCCTTGCATATAACTTCCGCGACGAGTTCTTGTTCCAGTGCTTCTCAAATTTCTCAGAGCCACGGACACGTGAAGCCTTTGGTCAGTTGGACTTCTCAGCATCATACGATGTTGGCGAGCGGTTCCAGATCTTCTTCGAGGGGATCAATATTACCGACGAAGACACGCGTGACTTCTCGCGTTTCGAGAACCGGTTCCTGACCTATTCAGACACTGGCTCGCGCTATCAGCTCGGCGTTCGCGCTAGCTACTAAGCTAATCTGTGGCACCTGCCTGGCTCGGATATAGCTGAGCAGGTGCTGCACGGTCACGCACATCCCGATCCTCCCGGATGTGCAACTGTGTCAGCGCGGGGGTGACTCCGCGCTGTCATACATCATAAATCAAAGAAAAACCGATTTGAGGAAACGCGAGCATGGACACGCTGCAGGTTGGAATATTCTTCTTCATCACGGCCGTGATTGGGTTTTTGACCTATCTCAGTTGCCGCAACGCGCCGTCAGGTGATCGCGGATCAGACAAGGATTACTTCCTCGCGAATGGGGGCCTCAGCTGGTACTTCGTCGCTGGATCTATCACGCTGACCAATCTCTCCACCGATCAGTTGGTCGGCATGAACGGCAACCAAATGTTGCTCTTGGCCTGGTGGGAACTCGCCGCTGTGGTCGGCTTGCTGATCCTCGCCTTTGTGTTCATCCCGATCTACTATCGCAACAAATGCACAACCACGACGGAACTGCTCCAGCGCAAATATGACAACAAGCATATCCGCGCTGTGATCTCGGTTCTGTTCTTGCTGGGTAATCTCTTCATCTTCTTGCCCGCGATCCTGTATGGTGGGTCACTCTTCTTGAAATCGACAACTGGCGCAGACTTCTCTGGGCTTCTCGGCGAGCGTCTCTTCGTTGGCAGCCCCGTCGAGGTCGACTCAACCATATTTGTCATGGCCGTGACGTTCGCCATTGTCGGCGCGCTCTACGCGATCCTTGGCGGCCTGCGCGCGGTTGCAGTATCCGACACTTATAGCGGCGTGCTGATCTTATCACTGGCGGTGCTGGTTGTTATCCTCGCCCTCAATGCCATCAATTGGGACTTCTCTGATGTTCCAGCCGAACGTTTGAATATGTTCCAAGGCGGCACGCTCGAGGATGGCAGCGAAACACCTATTCCATGGCACACCCTGCTGACCGGTATGATCTTCATTCAGATCTTCTACTGGAGCACCAACCAAACCATCACACAGCGCGCGATGGCCTCGCCGACCGTTGAAGAGGCCCGGAAAGGGATCCTCGCCGCGGCGGGCATTCGTCTGCTGATCGTGCCGATCATTGCCGTCGTCCCAGGCGTGGTCGCTTACAAGCTCTACGGCGATGTCGGTGATGCAGCCTATGGCATGATTGTTGGCGATATCTTGCCGCCAGTTCTATCCGGCGCCTTTGCAGCAGCGATCGCTGCGGCCGTGCTCACGACCTTCAACTCCATTCTGAATGCATCCGCAGCGCTCTATGTGTGTGACTTTCATGAGTCCTACATCGACGAAGCGCGCGATGTTCCGAAGCTCAGCATGTATGTCTCAATCGCCATGACCGTCCTGGCAATCGCACTTGTTCCGATTTTCGCCTCGCAAGAAAGCATCATCAATACGGTGCAGCAGCTTTATGGCCTGCTCTCCATGCCGATCTTGTCAGCCTTTATTGTTGGACTCGCCTTCCGAAATGTAAGCGCTTGGGCAGCAATTATTGGTGTCGTGACCGGCGTGCTGGTCTATGCCGTGTTTAGCTTCAAGCTTTATGGACTGTTCGGGATCTCACCAGATGAAGGCTTGGGCGCAACGCTCGCGAGCGTCCACTACATCCATTATATGTTCGTCACACTCGTCGCCAGTATTGGCACCGCATTGCTCTCAAACCTACTCGTGTTTGGGCGCAAAGCGGAGCTCACAATCGGCAATTCCAGCCCTGCACCAGCGGCATAGGCGACCGACTAATCGTCGCCGGCGACGTGGAGTTCCATATCCGTCGCCCGAATGGCCTGCATAAAGGCCTCGGGCGGCGCCTCATCCGTGAACAGATGATCTATATCATCATAGTGCCCGAGCCGGATCATGGCGCGGCGTCCGAACTTGGCATTGTCAGCAACCAGGAAAACGGTTCGCGAATTTTGAATGATCGCTTGGGCGGATCGAATTTCTTGATAGTCGAAGTCCAAGAGCGACCCGTCTTCATCGATCCCACTGATCCCGATGACGCCGATGTCCAAGCGAAACTGCTTCAAAAATTCAGTCGTCGCCTCACCGACAATCCCGCCATCTGATTGGCGTACAAAGCCGCCTGCAATCATCACATCGGACCCATCGGTCTCGCGCATCATGTTTGCGATGTTGATATTGTTGGTCACGATCCGCAGATCGTTGCGCCCGACAAGTTCAGTTGCCAGCGCTTCCGTCGTTGTCCCGATGTTTAAGAATAGCGAGGCGCCTTCGGGAATGCGATTCGCGACCATGCGGGCGATCTTACGCTTGCCTTCCATACCCTCTTGAAGGCGGTCTTGATATGGCTGGTTATAGGCGTTTCCGATCCGGCCAGCGCCGCCATGAAAGCGCTCAATAAGCTCCAGCTCACATAACGTGTTGATGTCGCGGCGAATGGTTTGCGGCGTTACACCGAATTGTCGAACCAATTGCTCCGTCGCGACATAGCCTTGCGAGCGGATCAACTCCAGAATCTGTTTCTGCCGCCCTGGCAAATTGGAGACATCTGCGTCACTCATATCGCTCACCTTTCATGCCTCGCTCGTGTTTCCAGCGCATGCAAGCGCCGTGTCAAACAGAAGCGACCCGCTCATACTGCCTGAAAATGGTAAATTAAACAGGTCTCTGGATGTAAAAGTGGAACTTGAAGCCCAACATGCATCAGAGCCTCTCCTGGTAGATCTACACCGTCACCGCACAAATCCGTCGTCTCTAAGACCGATGGGCGAGAGATTGATCGCACCGGGTTCGGCCAAATGATTTTGGTTCTGTAGGTTTTGCCCGCATCTAGACCGGGGACATAAATCCGGCCCGGAATGGTTTGGCGATGGCCCGTCAAATTGCACCAAGAGAACAGCGCTTCGGATTGATCCTGCGCGACCACACCTACTGAATTTACATGCTCCGGCGTGTCCAGCCGATGGAAATCGCCCTGGTGAATCAAGTCTCGATGCGCTTTGTGCAGCGCGATCCCGGCTTTCAATATCTCTAAATTGTCCGCGCTTTCCTCAAGCAGGTTCAGCTCCATGCCCATATGGCCAAACAAAGCTGTCGCCACTCGCAATTCCATTGTTAGGCGGCGCCCGGTGATATGGCAGGTCTCTGGCCCCACGTGAGCACCCATGATTTCGAGCGGAAAGAAATGAGAGGCGCCGCGCTGGATACGCTGCCGGTCGAGCGCATCATTGCTGTCGGACGTCCAGATGCGATCCGTGCGGCGCAAGATACCATAGTCGGCACGCGCACCGCCCGACGAGCAGCTTTCGATTTCGAGATTCGGGTGCGCCGCGCGAAGGCGTTCAATCAAGGCATAGAGCGCACGCGTTTGCTGATTAATCGCAGGGCGACCCCGGCTTCCCGGGTGATGGACATCGCGGTTCATGTCCCACTTCACATAGCTGATATCATGTGCGCTCAGCAATTTGTGCATATGGTCGAATAGATAGTCGCTAACTTCCGGACGCGTCAGATCCAAGACGAACTGACTGCGGAAGGGAACCTGCTCAACGCCTTCCGCATGCAGGATCCAATCAGGATGCGTTCGAAACAGATCACTATCTGGATTGACCATTTCCGGCTCGAACCACAGGCCAAACTCCATACCTAAACCCGTGACATGATCCACAAGCGGGCCGAGCCCATCCGGGTAGATATCTTCAGACGGCCACCAATCTCCGAGACCGGCTTTGTCGTTACGCCGAGACCCGAACCAACCGTCATCCAGAATGTAGCGCTCAGCGCCAACGGCCGCCGCTTTTTCCGCAAGCTTGAACAGTGTGTCATGATCATGGTCGAAATAGACCGCTTCCCATGTGTTATAATGGATAGGCCGGTCTTTCTGGGCGATGCGACCGTCCATGACGGTATGCCTCAGATGGTGGTGGAACTTGCGTGACAAGGCACTGAAGCCGCGACTGGTGAAGCCAGCATAGAGACGCGGCGTCCGATAGGTTTCTCCAGGGGCAAGCGACATTTCACCCGGGAAGAAATACTCTCCCATTTGAACGAACGACCGGCCATCGCTAAGGCGATCTACCCGCACCCGATTATTGCCGCTCCATCCGAGATGGAAGGCAAAGCAAGGTCCGGCCTGTTCGTGCGTTTCCTCCGTGCCGACCACCAGACCGGGGAAGTTATCGTGGCTCGTCCGTCCGTTCTTGTTTTCGCGAACATAGCTTCCCAAGAACGGTGCAACTTCCTCAAGGGTGAATTCGCCGGACCAACGCCCTGTAAATCCAAACAGACGCGTTGCACGAGGGTCCAGCGGCAGGCTGGCGGACGCGCACCAATCGATGGCCAAGGCCGTATCGCCCAAATTCTCGATCTGTGTCTGGCAGGTCATCAAATTGCTATCCGGGTCAAAGCCGATCAAATGCGTCGCTCGCACCCTCGTCGTTTCATCTTCGCAAACCACTTCGACGCGATGAGGCTCAGGACGCAGCACTTTTGTGACCCGAAACAAGCTCGCCCAGGCCGTCCCATTTCGATGGGCGGAGAAACCTGAGAGCCCAGCAATACCAGATCCGGTCTCATTCAACAGGGAACTGCCAACTTCAGCGTCAGCCCCGCCCGGCGCATGCTGGCGAGTTGTCATCGCTTTGAGCAGCTCAGGGTCGGATTTCGCAAGGCGTGATCCCCAATAGAGAATGCTCGGGCGTTCGCCGATTGCGCAATCCAAAACCAAGCTGGTATTGCCAGCTGTGAGGGTCACATAACCGTTTTGATCTGCCATAGTTTGCTCACCTCGAGTTCGAACGCGCCTGATGTGCCCCATTTTGCAGAAAACACAAATGTTGGAAATAGAGTAATTTATTGTCGGATTCGAAAATATTTATGCAATTCCGGTGGGAAGCAAATGCCGTTCCACGAAGTAAGTCTCGGATAAAGCGCCCACTTAACACCCAATAAACACATATAATTCGGGTAGATAAGGCAGTCTACGAAAGATATCTGATTTTCATGCATAGATATTTTTGTGGTGATCGAATACGAACTTTTGTGCTAGGTATGTGTCGCGATGACGATCTAAGGTGGGATAGATGCAGCGGATGACTGACCCAATCAAAACGCTTTCACGCCAGATCACTGGTCGTGCTGCTTATCGCCGTCATCACACAAAGTCGGATGGTCGTGACCTCTTCCTGTATGGCTACAAACCTCACGACCTTCCGCGCGTTGAGGGGGAAGACTTACAGTCAGTGACAGGTGCGGAATTGCGTTATCACCCCCTCCGCGGCGACTGGTCTATTTATGCGGCCGGGCGTCAGAACCGAACCTTTAAACCCAGCGCTGCCGCCAATCCGCTCGCGCCCAGCCAGAGCGGTAAGCCGCTCACAGAAATTCCGTTCGAGGACTACGAGCTCGCTGTTTTTGCGAACCGCTTTCCCAGCTTGTCTGCTGATGCTGAGGAGCC
>JBCBGJ010000060.1:0-9762 GCA_038526925.1 Pseudomonadota bacterium | reverse complement strand
GGCCGTCGCCAATATCGATGACGCCCGCGTTTTCACCCGGGCCTTGGATGACGTACTTATTCTTGGTCGGGAACTTGGATAGGTGTCGACGTGAGGATTTGTAAGAGCAATGCTCTGACCACATCACCGAATAGATGCCGAGTTCGACCAGGTTGGGCTTGCGCTCCAGGCGGGTGATCAGGCGATCCCACTCCTCAGCATTGATCCCGTGCTCGCTCGCAGAGCGCTCGTCTTGTTCCGCCTGCATCGCAGTGATGATCGCCGATGTGTCAGTCATAGTGCTTTGGGTCTCTGTCGCTGGGGTCGATGTCGAGATTGATGGGGTTAAGCTGCCGAAAGTAGGCTTTCGAACATGCCACGGCCGTCGGTGCCGCCTTCGTGGCCGCCTATAGCTCGTTCTGGGTGAGGCATCATGCCGAGGACGCGTCCGTTCTCGCTGATAACGCCAGCAATGTCGCGCGCCGAGCCATTTGGATTATCCACATAGCGGAACGCCACTCGGCCCTCGTTTTCGAGCGCGTCTAGTGTGTCCTGATCGGCGACATAATTGCCGTCATGGTGGGCAATGGGAATAGTGATCTCACCTCCAGAATAGGCATTGGTGAAGGCCGTATTTGTCGACTCGATCTTCAAGACTTCGGGACGGCACACGAATTCAAGGCCGGCATTTCGGATCAGCGCACCGGGCAAGAGGCCGGTTTCACACAAGATTTGAAAGCCATTGCAGACGCCCAGAATATATCCGCCTCGCTCTGCATGCGCGCGCAGCTGAGAGATGACAGGGCTATTGGCTGCGACCGCGCCGCAGCGCAAGTAATCCCCGTAAGAGAATCCGCCTGGGACCATGACAAGATCTGTACCGTCCGGGATCGTTCTATCCTTGTGCCAGACCATCGTTGGGTCTTGGCCTGTGGCCGCGCGTAGGGCGACCTCTGCGTCACGGTCGCAATTCGATCCGGGGAAGACGATGACAGCGGTTTTCATGGCCACTCCTATGCTTGGCGCAGCCTTTAGCAGGGAGTCGGGGCAAAAGGGAATATCCGTATCTGGCATTTCTCGATTGACGCTCAGGCTCTGCGGCGTCAAACGAACGCCCATGGCTGATGAGCACCAATATCGCGGTAACGCGCCGGTCCGACTGAACAAGTGGATGGCAGAGCTTGGGCTGTGTTCTCGGCGTGAGGCAGAAGCCTTGATCGAGGCGGGCGGCGTACTTGTCGATGATGTCGTGGTCGAGCGTCCGGGCCATAAGATCGAGCCGGGTCAAATCCTGAAACTCGCGGAACGCGCGCAGCGCGCTATCGCGAGCAAATTTACAGCGGTTTTGAACAAGCCCGTCGATTATGTCTCAGCGCAACCAGAAGACGGCCAGGTGCCGGCCGTGCGCTTGTTGAAGACTGCGAATGCGGCGGACGGTACGCGCGGACCTGCAAAAGATGCCAGCTTGGCGCCGCTTGGCCGGTTGGACCAAGACTCACACGGCCTGTTGCTCCTATCCGATGACGGTGTGCTCGCGAAAGCGATTATCGGCCCGCAGCACAGTCTCGAAAAAGAATATCTCGTGACAGTGCAGGGCAAGCTCACCGAAGGGCGCCTGACACTTTTGCGAAATGGGTTGAGTTTAGATGAGCGGCGTTTGAAACCAGCGAAGGTGACTGTGGTCGAAGGCCAGACGTTGCGGTTCATTCTGAAAGAGGGACGAAAGCGCCAAATCCGCCGGATGTGCGATCTCGTCGGCCTGCGGGTTGTTGATCTTCAGCGCATTCGAATTGGCCCGTTGGAAATGGGCGACTTAGAGCTTGGCAAATGGCGCTTGCTAAAAGCGAAAGAGCGTGCCGCGCTGATCGCGGCCTCGCTGCCTCCCAAGCATAAACGTGTCACCAATGAAGACGGCAAACCGATCCGAAAGGGGCGAAGCTTTGTCGGGCGCGGCGGGGCTAAACCCAACCGTGATAAATCAAAAGAAATCGAGAAGTTTCGCGCGCGGTCTAAACGTCCGAAGCGAGACTAAGTTCCCGCTTCACCTTCCGGCAAACCTTCGACGAAGCCCGCTGTTGCGTCCTCGTCTCCCGGGACATAGCCGCTTCCACCGACAGAATAGTTTGGAGTGTTGCCAGTCCGTTCGGTCCAAGGGACGCGCTGCGGCGCCGGCTCGTTGAGCGGTGCCGGAATTGGTTCTGATGTCGGTGTTGGTGCCGGAGCGGGCTGCGGAGCAGGCGCTGCGACGGCTTGCGGTGTTTGGTTTCGGCGCCGCACAACGGCGTTTAGGTTTGAAACGGCAGGTTGCGCAACCGGCGTCTTCCGCGCGGGATCTTTAAAGACGGGCTTCGGAGTCTCCCGCACAGGGGCTTTTTGAGGAGCTGGCGCCTGCACTGGAGCGGGCTGTTTAACATAGTCTGGCACGACCCCTTCACCAGGGCCGCGATAGACCTCAACGGTTCGCGTTTGCTTTGGAGCTGGGGCGGTGGACGCGGCGATCGTCTGCGTCTGCACCGTGGTTTGCGCAGTCGGCGCGCCCATTAATTCGGGCTCGCGAATTGGGGGCGGGTCGCCAAATGTGCGTGGAACTGGGGACGGGCGCAGCTGGTCTAAAGGAACAGCAGCTGGCTGGCGGCTTTCAGGGACGCTCAACTGATACCGCATAGGCGTATGCCGCGCCGGATCCATTTGCCAAAACTCGGACATGCCGGAAGCGGCGCCAGGGCGTGAAATAGCTTCTCCAGGGGTACGCTTCAGCTCACAGCGTGGACCCAGACGAAATGTGGCTGGGGTCAGAGACCAAGAGGCGCACGCGCTGTCGGCCGTACACATTTGTGCGCAGGCTTCGACGGTCGTGCCACGCTCAGACCGATAGAGATCGCCAAACCGATACGTATCGTCTTCAAAAGCTAAAACACCGCCTTGTAGCGCATCTTCTGCAATTGCAGGTGAGGCGAATACGGCGAGGGCAACTAGGCTGGACAAAGCACGCATGGCTTGGACCTCTCATGGTGGAGACTTGCCAAGACAGTGCCACAGGTCTGCTTAATAAGAGGTGAGCGCGGACGCGAAAACCTCTCTGCTTAGTTGCCTTCTTCGATGACGCGGCGCGCAATTACCATGGCTTGAACTTCGCCCGCGCCTTCGAAAATGTTCAAGATGCGCGCATCTTGCAGCACGCGGCTGACCGGATATTCGAGCGCGAAGCCATTGCCGCCATGGATCTGCAGGGCATTGTCCGCCGCCGCCCAAGCCGCTCGCGCAGCGAGCAATTTAGCCATACCGGCTTCAAGATCACAGCGTTTGTCTTCATCTTTCTGGCGCGCTGAGAAGTAAGTCAGCTGCCGGATGCCAACCAGTTCCGCCGCCATCATGACCAGCTTGTTTGCAACGCGCGGGAAATTAAAGATGGGCTGTCCGAACTGGTTGCGATCTAGTGCATAACGCAGGCCAAGCTCGAGCGCATTCTGTGCAACACCGACGGCGCGGGCCGCGGTTTGAATACGAGCCGATTCGAAGGTCGCCATGAGGTGTTTGAACCCCATGCCTTCTGTTTCCCCCAGCAGATTCGCAGCGGGGACTTCAAACTCATCAAAGCCGATCTCGTATTCTTTCATGCCGCGATAGCCGAGCACTTCAATTTCACCGCCAGTCATGCCGTCGGCAGGGAATGGGGCCTCATCAGAGCCGCGCGGCTTTTCGGCCAGAAACATTGAGAGGCCTGAGAAATTGTTCGTGTTCGGGTTCGTCCGCGCCAGGAGCGTCATGAGATCGGCGCGCACAGGGTGCGTGATCCAGGTCTTGTTTCCGGTGATCTTGTAAGTATCGCCATCCTTTACGGCGCGGGTGCGCAGAGCCCCCAGATCAGAGCCTGTATTTGGTTCGGTGAAGACCGCTGTTGGCAGGATTTCACCGCTCGCAATGACGGGCAGATACTTTTCTTTCTGTGCATCTGTGCCGCCGATTAGGATCAGTTCGGCGGCGATTTCTGATCGCGTGCCGAGCGATCCGGTTCCGATATATCCGCGTGAGAGTTCTTCTGAAACGACGCACATAGCGGTTTTGCCCATGCCGAGGCCGCCATAAGCTTCAGGGATGGTGAGGCCAAAAACGCCGAGTTCCGCCATCTCAGAAACAACTTCCATCGGAATGTATTCATTCTTCAGGTGCCACTCGTGCGCATGTGGGACGATCTTGTCATCGGCGTAGCGGCGGAACTGCTCGCGGATCATCGCCATTGTCTCATCTTCGCCGGTATTCTCGACGGTTGAGCGCGCGAGGCTGTCTGGCAAAAATGCTGCAGCCGCGGACATACTTTCTGGGGTGAGGCCTTTCTCGATCAGAGTGCGGACCGATGTATCGGCGAAGAGCGCGTCTGCGGCATCGATGGAGTCAAACTCATGTGGACGGATGGTTTCGCCTTGGTTCATCGGCACGCCGCCGACAATATCTGCGAGATACTTGCTGAACAGGATTTGCGCGAGAAGGGCGTCGATTTCTCCGAACTTCCCCTCGGCTTCTAAACGAGATGCCCAATTTGCGGTTTCGCGCAGCGTTTCGACATACGTGACAAGCCAGGCATAGCCATGTGCCAGGTGTTGGTTGGCTGCAAATGCGGCGCGATCCACCTTGCCGGAAGGTGCGAGAATGACACTGATCTTGGCGTGGACCGCTGACTTATAGGCATCGCAAGCACCGATCGCGTCTTGCAGCAACCCTGTCAGGCCGCTCAAAACTTGGTTCTCTTTAACTCCCGCAAGACCGTCCATCGTCTTCCTCCGTCTTTGCAACATTCATTAAGTCCGACGCGCGCCACTGTCACGGTCTGGGCGCTGCGTCATAAACAGCAGGGCAAGCGGCCGCGTTAAGACTTTCGGGAAACCGGTTAGGATTGCTTTGAGTTGTTTTTACACCGAAAATTCTATCCAGAGTGGCAATTAGTTAACAAAAACAATGTTTTAGTTAACTTAATGGCGATTGAAGTTTACCTTAATTTTGGTTAATTAATTATCCCATGAGGGCGCAGAAGCCCCTGATAAAATTACCATAAAAACAAAGAGCTTTAGGAGTTTCAGGGGATGAATCCATATTCTCGTTTTGGACTGGTGTCGAACACCGTTTCGGCAGCCGCAATACTCGGTTTATTAGCCGTAACCGGACCACAGTTTTTAACCTCGATTGAGACCATTTTTGGTCAGGATACCGCGTCAACAGCGCTGGCAGTTGGCGGCGCAGTTGCGATCATGGTCGTGTTTTGGTTGGCGATGACAGAGGCGATTCTCCCAAGTCTATTTCGCTTTAACACGGTGCGACGGTTGATCCTCGGTAAATACTATTTCGAAGGCACATGGCTTCAGTCTGAAAAAGGTGACGGTCATCAGCGCTTGTCCGTGATTGATATCCAGCCAGACGGCAAAGGCTTCATCTTCTCTGGCTATTCGTTGAACAAAGACCTTGAGATTGAGAGCAATACGCTCATCGAATTCTCGGATATGTCTTGGCCTTTCATGACCTATAAGCACAGAAACTCTCTTTCCGATGGCGCGGATGGGCGGCGTGACGGTGTCGGAGAGCTGCAGTTTGAAATGAACCGCTCTGCCTCTCGGCGGTATAACGGGTTCGTCCAGTTTGTTCGCAGCCCTGAGCGTGTTCGTATCGAAGGCGCCAAGCTGACCAGCGGACGGGAAGTGAAATCGCTCCGTACGCTGCAAGGCCGCCAAACTGTGTTCGCGAAATACTGGGACCTGTTTTTCAATACTAGCCTCCGCAATGCCAATGGCCCGATTACGGTTCGTCCGCGTCCGGTGACCATGGCGACAGCCGCCAAAGCGAGTGCTGAGCGACGCATCGTCATTGAGAGCGCGGACGCGCAGGAGAAAGTCGGTTCAGCCCTTGATCGTATGGAAGAGACGGCTGCTCGTGTTGAACGCCGCAAATCTGATGGTCGCGATACGTCTGATGATGAGATTGTTCGCCGTCGCCGGGCGAGCGATTGGGTCAAAGACCCAGTGTCGTCCAAGGTCGACGATGGGAATGATGACGAAGAGCTCGATCTCGAAGAAGATTCTAAAACGGCAAAAGCAGCTCAGAAGTAAAGCGCGTACGTTTAGACCGGCATCGGGATCGCACATTCCGGCGCGCATCGGTCGACGAATCTAAGCCGAAACGCGGCCTCTCGCTTGGGAGGCCGCGTTTGTTTTACGCCCCGGAGCTGCTTCTCTTTTCACCTGCGAATTAATTTCACTTGCAATTTGAAAGTCGGTGGTTAGACCCACGCAAAGTGATAACATAACACGAGTATAGACATGACCCGCTTTCTGCTCCTCGCTTCGATTTCTCCTCTTGCCCTCGCGCCCATCGTTGCTGCGCAGTCTGACGAACGCCGAGAGGAGACAATTATCGTCTCTGCGCCAGGTCCTGAGCGGTCTGCAGACGAGCTGGTTGGAAACGCGACAGCATTGGGCCGGGAAGAGATTCTTGAAACGCTGAATGCGACGCTAGGCGATACATTGGATCGTCAGCCAGGTGTCTCCACTACTTTCTTTGGTGCTGGCGCAAGCCGTCCAATCCTGCGAGGCCTCGGCGCAGAGCGCGTTCAGGTCCTGACCAATGGCATCGGCGTCATCGATGTGTCGGCCGCGTCGCCAGACCACCAAGTCACGGCTGACGGGATTGATGCAGAGAAGATCGAAATTTTGCGCGGCCCCGCGGCACTCGGGTATGGCGGTCAGGCCATTGGCGGCGTTGTCAACGTGATTGATGGTCTGATTGTCGATGACATTCCGGACGAGCCATTCTCTGCTGATCTATTCACAGCTTACAATAGCGTGAACGAAGGCACTGAGCTCGCAGGGCGGGGCCAGTTCACTGCCGGACAATTGGTGTTCACGCTGTCAGGCTCAATGCGTGATTTCGACAATTACGATATTCCTGATTTCTCAGAGTCTGCGTTCCAGCGTGCGGCTGAAGAAGAAGAGCATGAAGGCGAAGAAGAGGGCGAAGAGCACGAGGAAGAGGAAGAAGTCCGCGGCACTGCAGAAAACTCCTTCGTAGAAACTCAAACGCTCTCAGCCGGTGTCAGCTGGGTCGGAGACAACGCCTTCTTGGGTGTCGCGGTTCGTCAACAAACTGCAGAATACGGCCTTCCTGGGCATGGGCATGAGGAAGAGCACGGTGAGGAAGAAGAAGAGGGCGAAGAGCACAGCGAGGAAGAGGAAGAAAATCCATTTATCGATCTGGAGCAAACGCGCATCGATATTCGCGGCGGCGTGTCCATCAATAATGGCTTCCTAACCGATGTGATTGGTACGCTTGCGATCGTCGATTATGAGCACACAGAATTTGAAGCTCCGGGCGAAGCAGGCACTGTTTTTGCCAATGAAGGGGTCGAGGCCCGCGCGGAATTCGATCATGAGTTTGGCGGCTTTGAAGGCGCATTCGGCGTACAATTCTCTGACCGCGAGTTTAGTGCGATTGGAGAAGAAGCGTTCGTAACGCCAACCGATATCCAGAATTTTGGTGTGTTCTTGTACGAAGGCCAGGAATGGGACAGCGGCTTCGGAATTGAAGGTGGTTTGCGCATCGACATGGTTGAGTATGACAATGTCGGGTTTGGAACAGCCGATTTTGACCTCTTCAGCGGTTCATTTGGCGCACACAAGCACCTTGAAGGCGGCATGTGGATCGGGGGTCAAATCTCGTATACGGAACGTGCCCCAAGTGAAAGTGAACTCTTTGCATTCGGGCCTCACCTTGCAACCGATCAATTCGAGGTTGGCGACCCAACTTTTGGAAAAGAGAGCGGTTTGAATTTGGAGGGGACATGGCGCTGGACGGGCGACAATGCGAGCGTCGGGATCAACGTGTTCGCAACTGAGTTCACTGACTTCACCTATTTGACGCCAGGCTTCGCCGTTATTGATGGCGAACTGACAGATGAGGGGGATGGCCTGGCTGTCTTCCGCTTCGTTCAGCAAGATGCCAGCTTCTATGGCGGTGAGATCTATGGCGATCTCGTCATCGAAGAAGGCTTCCTGGGCGCGGATTGGGAATTCAATGGTAGCGTCGATTTTGTCGAGGCGAGCCTTGATGGCGGTGATAATGTGCCATTCCTCCCGCCAATCACCTTCAATGGCGATGTCAGCGCCGAGTGGGGTGCGTTTGAGCTTGGCGCGGCTGTCACGATTGCTGGGGACGAAAATGATCCTGGAATTGGCCAGCTGCCAACCGATGGCTACAACACGCTAGATTTGCGCGGTGAAGTGGACCTGTCCGACTTTGGAATTGGCGCCGACGGAACCGAAGCATTTGTTGAAGCGCGGAACGTCACTGACGAAGAAGTGCGATACACAACCTCGGTTCTGAAAGACTTGATTCCGGCACCTGGCCAGAACATTCGCGTTGGTGTACGGCTCGCCTTCTGATGAGCACAACCCCTTCCAGATCTGCAGCAATTGATGCACCGGCCATTGTTTTTTCAGGCCTTTGTTTCATTCATTGCCTGATCCTTCCTGTGCTCTCGGCCGGACTTCCAAGTCTTGGGGTCCTGGCCGAAGCAGAGTGGTTGCACAAAGCTTTCGTGGTCGCCGCACTGCCATTCTCATTGATCGCATTGGCATCAAAGCCAAACAGCTTGATTGTCAGTGGTCTCATCGTCACTGGGTTCAGCCTGTTGGTCGCTGGTGCTTTTGTTGAAGCGCTGCATGATTATGAGACCTTGCTAACCGTTATGGGCGCCGTCGTGTTGGCGTCTGGTCACGTCTTTCGCTGGGTGCGCTCCAACGCCTCTGGCCAGTCATAGGCCAGACGCGCTTGCTCAATCCAATTGAGGTGGGCTTGTAACGGGGCCCAATTGTCGTCATCCGCAATTGGATCCCATAGGGACTCGACCGTTTCAACGATCAAGTCGACAGGACGTTCGGCTTGAAAATAGGCATGTTCCAATCGTTCCGGCCGCACCGGTGATTTTGCATCCATGAGTGACCGAACTTTTGCAAACTCATCGCTTTCATAAAGAGCGGCCTGCGGGCTGGCAGCCGCTCTCTTCTCGCTTGCAGTGCCTCCGAACCAGTCAAAGAAGGTTTGCGGCCAATGTGCACCCGATTGCGTCATCCAGCCGTAAAATTCTTGCAAGAATAGGAGATCATCTCGGACCTCAGAGGCGCGTTCCAGACCAAGCAGCGCGAGCGTGTGCGCCGCGAAGCTCTCTTGATAGGCAGGCTCGTAGGCGCTCATCGCTTGGCTGAGATCGTTCTCGTCCGCGACCAGCGACATTGCCCCGCCCAACTGTTGCAAGGCCCAAAGCCCTTGTGCAGGCTGCCGGCCAAATCGATAGAGACCCTGTTGATCAAAATACGCGGCGGTAAAGTTTGGATCGCTTATTGGGAGGAAGCGCCAAGGTCCAAAGTCAAAGGTTTCGCCGGTGATGTTGAAATTGTCTGTGTTCATAACGCCGTGGACAAAGCCTGCGGCCATCCACTGGCCGATCATCTTGCCCGTGGCTTGCGCCATGCGTTCAAACAGCGCGGGGGTCGATGTCGCCAACGCCTCATCCGTGCACTCAGGAAAATAGTGTTCGATCACATGATTGATGAGTGCGGCCATGGAGGCTGTGTCAGCTTGATTGAGACAGGTGAAGACTTGCATCGCAATGACGAGCCCTCTCCAACACGGTCCGCTGTTCTTGTCCGACTGAGCCACTCGCATTTGCGTTTTGGCACCTTCCAACGCGCGGGGGTCGATGTCGCCAACGCCTCATCCGTGCACTCAGGAAAATAGTGTTCG
>JBCBGJ010000059.1:0-9784 GCA_038526925.1 Pseudomonadota bacterium | reverse complement strand
ACGGCCCTGTTCCAGATCTCCAAGAGTACGACTATGAGATTGATGCCGTCCAAATTCTAACGCTGATGGACAATATCGAGTCGCGCGATGATTTTCATTGCCATGCGATGTCTTACCCGGCTCGGATTTGTCACTCGGACACTGAGCGCGAGCTCTATGTCTTCTCAGAACCCGGAGCTGAGGCGCATATGTCGGCTCTCTTCCGAGGCTTTGTTGACGGCCCAGATGGTACGCCAGTGTTACAGGAACGAGGTTGGTCTGTGTTAGATGAAGACGGCGCGCGAGGGTTCTTTACCAGGATCGGCATTTGGCCAAGAACGTCCGGCGAAAAAGACTGAGACTTAGCGCGCCGCGGCTAAGACTTCTGCGGGCTTCAAATCGCCATCATAGAGCGCACGGCCAAGGATAGAGCCTGAAATCGGACGCTGGCCGTTATGGGCGCGTAGATTGTGAATATCTTGCACGCTGGCGACGCCGCCACTCGCAATCACAGGGATTGAGACAGCATCCGCGAGCTCGCCTGTGAAGGCGACATTCACCCCGGTCTTCATGCCATCGCGAGCAATATCGGTAACAATGAGAGCGGCAACCCCGCAGCCCTCAAATGCTTTGGCGAGATCGACAGCTTTCATATCCGATGTCTCGGCCCAGCCTTCGACCGCAACCATGCCGTCCTTGGCGTCGATCCCGACCACAACTTGTCCTGGCAGCGCTTTCGCGGCCGCTTTGACCAGATCTGGGTCTCTTAGGGCTACTGTGCCAAGGATGACCCGTGAAATCCCAGCGTCCAACCAAGCATCAATGTGCGCGCGGGTGCGAATGCCGCCGCCGAGTTGCACGGGCACGTCGGTGGACGACAAGATCGCTTTGACAGCTTCAGTGTTGGCGCTCACGCCCTCAAAAGCACCATTCAGATCGACGACGTGCAAGAACTCAAATCCGGCGGCTTTGAATTGTGCCGCCTGATCGCCTGGGTCTGGATTGTATTGTGTCGCCTGATCCATTTCACCGCGCAGCAAACGCACACACTGGCCGTCTTTAAGGTCGATGGCAGGGAAGAGTTGAAACGTCATTTCGGATTCCAGAGAACGAAATTAGAGAGGATTTGCAAGCCAACGCGTTGGCTTTTCTCAGGGTGGAACTGTGTCGCAAACATATTGTCTCGTGCCACCGCAGCAATGATGGTCTCACCATATTCCGTGGTCGCCGCAATGTCTGAAGCAGCGGGACTTCTATAGGCATAAGAATGAGTGAAATAGACGTGCGGGTCCGTTCCGAGGCCCTCTAGGATGGCGTGGTCTTGGCGCAAAGTCAGCGCGTTCCAGCCCATATGTGGCACGGCGAGCCCGCCGCCGGGTTGTATTTTGTCCACGTCACCGGCGATCCAGTCCAAACCGGCCGTTTCACCATCTTCCAAGCCGCGCGTCGCCAGCAATTGCTGACCTACACAGATACCGAAGAATGGGACACCGCGATCAAACACCGCCTCCCTCAGGGCCTCCACTAGCCCATCGTGCTTTCGCAGGTTTGCGGCGCAGTCGGCAAAGTGTCCAACGCCTGGGAGAACAATACGGTCAGCATGCGCGATCGCGCTGGGGTCTGCAGTGATCCGTATTTCGCGGGTCTTTTTGGCATTGTTTGCGGCCACGCGAAGCGCGCGCGCAGCGCTGTGCAGGTTCCCGGACCCATAATCGATGAGGGCGATGGTCTTCATGGCGCTGGCCTTAACCGAGACAAGACGAGACGAAAAGAGCCAGATCGGAACATTCGCTGCGTTTCGCGACGATAGTCTGGTCTTTTCTGCCTGCGCTTGGCAGGAGAGAGCCTCAATTCACGCAACATCCTCAAAAGGATCATCCAATGTCCCTACCTGATACCTACCTCCAAATGGTCTCAACCCTCACCGAAGAAGGCGTTATTCGTATGGAGATGGTTGAGAAAGAAATGCCTGAGCCAAAGCCAGGCCAAATCATTATCCGCATTGAAGCGACGCCGATTAACCCGTCTGATCATGGCGTGATGTTCGGATGGGCAAATATGGCTGCGGCTGCGAGCGATGGGTCTGGAAAAGATACTGTGCTAACGGCGCCCGTGCCAGAGCAAGCGATGCGGGCGATGAAAGCGCGGATTGGCCAGCCATTGCCGGTGGGCAATGAGGGCGCTGGAACAGTCGTCGCCGCTGGTGAAGGAGACTATCCACAAAGCCTGCTCGGCAAGACCGTCGCTGTTATGGGCGGCGGTATGTATGGTGAGTATCGCGCCGTTGATGCGATGATGGCATTGCCTCTCCACGAGGGGAATACCGCCAAAGAAGGCGCGTCCTGTTTTGTGAATCCATTAACCGCACTTTGCTTCCTTGAGACGATGCGCCTGGAGGGTCACACCGCGATCGTCCACACCGCAGCGGCGTCAAATCTCGGCCAAATGCTCAATCGGATCTGCCAGGCTGATGGCGTTGACCTCGTCAATATCGTTCGCAAGCAAGAGCAAGAAGACATCCTACGCGGCATGGGCGCGAAATATGTCGTTAATTCCAGCAAAGACAGCTTTATGCCGGAACTCATCGATGCGATCCACGAGACCGGTGCGACGCTTGGCTTCGATGCCACGGGCGGCGGAAAGCTAGCGTCTGATATCCTGACGGCCATGGAAGGCGCTGCGGCGCGCACACCGGGCGCGTACAGCATTTACGGCTCTGTCGCGCATAAGCAGGTTTATCTCTATGGCGGCCTCGATACCTCTCCAACGACGCTCAGCCGAGGATACGGCATGGCTTGGGGTGTTGGGGGCTGGTTGTTGCCCAACTTCCTCGCCAAAGCTGGTCAGGACGTCGCGATCCGCCTGCGCAAACGCGTTGCCGATGAACTCACAACGACATTCGCCAGTAACTATACCGACGAGCTATCGCTTTCAGATGCCCTGAAAGCGGACGTCGTTGCGAAATACAATGCGAAGACGACGGGACAGAAATATCTGATCTGCCCGCAAATGCCGATCTAAAGGCTACCCTTTGTGCTGGCTGCAGCCCCGGCGAGTTTTGCGTCCGGGGTCACGGCCATGCGTAAGGTGCGCGCGACCGCTTTGAAGCAACTTTCGGCGATATGGTGATTGTTCTCGCCGTATAGGTTTTCAATGTGCAGGCACATGCCGCCATTCCCAGCCATGGCTTGGAAGAACTCTTTGAAGAGCTCAGTGTCCATGTCACCGATCTTGTCGCGCTTGAAATCGACTTTCCAGATGAAATAGGGCCGTTTGCAGAGGTCTACCGAAGCGCGGCTCAATGTTTCGTCCATCGGCAAATAGGCGTGGCCGTAGCGGGTAATCCCACCGAAATCGCCGAGTGCTTGCTTGATCGCCTGGCCAATCACGATGCCCGTATCTTCAACCGTATGGTGCCCATCAATGTGCAGATCGCCCTTGGTGCGGACCTTCAAATCCATGAAGGAATGCCGCCCGAGCGCATCCAGCATATGGTCGAAAAAACCGATCCCGGTTGAGATGTCGGTTTTCCCAGATCCATCCAGGTTAAGGGTCACCGTGATATCGGTTTCCTTGGTTTTGCGCGAAACTGTAGCGGTTCTGTCAGTCATGCCGGTCCAAATAGGGTTTAATTTCTTTGTCGGCTAGCACAGATCTGTTCACGACTCCCTAAACAATTGGCGTCACAACCAGATGTTGAGGGTCGAGTACGGGATAAAGGTTGCCGGTTTGAAACCAATTCGGGCACTTTCAAGATCACTAGCGCGTGCGAGTTTTGCCAATGTTCTGACATTGGCGGCTTTGCTGCTTGGCTTGCTGATGTCCTTTATCTTCACCGCATTCTATTTCAGCCAAGCCTACAAGGCCTATGAGCACAGCGCGCATGAGAACGGTGTTCAAGTTGCGCAGCTGATCAGCGAAGAGCTCGCGAATGACGAAACGCGGGCGATCGAGACGGCGATGCAGCATTCTCTGAACGGCCGCGCTGAATTGCTGAACCTATCTGGTGAGATCCTGCACGGCACAATGACGGATAAGGCGCGCGGCCGCGCTGACACGTATCCGCTCACCAATGATGGCGTCGCGCTTGGAACCCTAGTTTATGCGCCGAGCCAAAGCTTTATACCCCCGATCCCGTATTGGATTGCGGCGCTGATTTGTCTTGGCGTCGCCATCATCTCAGGCTTGAGCATGCGCTTTTTCGCGCTCACCGTTGTTGATTATGTCGGGCAAGTGACGCGACTGGTGGGCGATTATAGTCTCGTCGATCAGAACCGCCGCAAAGTCTCGAAATTCGCGTTTGCGGAGTTTCGTCAGCTTGCCCTCGCCACAACGCGGGCAACCCGGCGAGTTTCCAAAGAGCTGGAAACGCTTCGCGCGACAGCTCGGATGGATGAGCGGACCGGCCTGATTAATGAGCCAGCCTTCATGGACGAACTCAAGCTCGCGCTCCAATCGCTCGTCCCGGGCGCGCAAACGGTTTTGGTCACCATCGAAGTTCAGCCGCAGACCCAGCATATGGATACGATGAGTTTCGGCCTACCGTCTGAAGCCTATTCCGTCGTGTCTGACCGGCTTCGCATGTTCGCATCTCAAGCCGCCATGAAGCACGGTCATCAGCCAAGCGATTGGGTGTTGGGCAGTCTTTTCTCTGAACAATTCGCCTTGCTCATCAAAGGCGGTAGCTCGAAAGATGAAATCGCGGCGATTATTCGAGAGCTGCTTGGGGAATTTCGTGTGCCGCTACAGGTCAACGGACAGCCTCTCCCCGTTGTACTCAGCGGAAGTATCGTTCTGATCCCTCAGGATGGCGACTCCTTGAGTAAAATTATGGACCGCGCTCAGGCGACGATTGATGATCTGCGCCTTAAGTCACGCACCGGGTTTGCCTTCTATTCTCCGAAACTGGAACGCCAACGCGACGCCAAGTTGAAACTGGAGAGCGAGCTGCGCCAAGCGGTTCTGGAAGACCGGTTCGTCCCGCTCTTCCAGCCGAAGATTGATCTGAAAACAGGCGAAATCTGCGGCGTGGAAGCGCTTGCTCGCTGGCAATTGGAAAATGGTCGGCTCGTGTCGCCATCTGTCTTTATTGAGCTTGCAGAAGAGTCTGGTCTGATCGGAAAGATTGGCGACCAGATCATGCACAAAGCCTGTATTGAGGCTGCGAAGTGGTCCCGCGAAGGCTATCCGGTCAGCGTCGCGGTGAACGTGTCGCCAAAGCAGTTCGAGGACGAAAATCTCTCAGAGACAATCTTGGATGCACTCGCAAAAGCGGGTCTGTCGCCGCGCCAGCTAGAGATTGAGATTACCGAAAGCCTCGCGATCCAGCAGCCTGAACGAGTCCGCGACGTGTTGGAGCCGCTGCGCCGTCTCGGCATCAAGCTCGCCGTGGATGATTTCGGCACCGGGCACTCGAACCTGGCCGTTCTCACGCAAATTGATTTTGACGTGTTCAAGATTGATCGCCAATTCCTGATGGGCACCCCGCAGGACACGCAGGCCAATGCAATTGTCGATATGATCCTCTCAATGGCGACAACGCTTGAGATGACGATCGTGGGCGAAGGCATTGAAACGGAGGAGCAGGCGGCCTTCCTCTACAATCGCCACTGTGACATTGGCCAGGGCTTCCTTTACAGCCCACCAGTTTCTGCTGTCGCATTTGCAGAAATGCTGAAAACTCAACCCTTTATGATGAAGAAGAAGTCCGCTTAAGCAGTCGATTTTTCGACTGGGGCTTGTCATTCGGCTGATTCTCAGCCATTTAGAGTTTTATGATAAACGATAAATCTTCCGCTGCGCCGGTATGGCACGGCACCACCATTCTCGCAGTTCGAACGGACAAACATGTCGCCATGTTGAGCGACGGTCAGGTCTCGATGGGGCAGACGGTGATGAAGGGCAATGCCCGTAAGGTCCGCCGGATTGGTGGCGGGGATATCTTGGGTGGATTTGCTGGCGCGACTGCAGACGCCTTCACCCTATTCGAGCGCCTGGAACAAAAACTTGAGCGCTTCCCGGGTCAGTTACAACGCGCTGCGGTCGAGCTTGCGAAAGAGTGGCGCACAGAGCGGCACCTGCAAAAGCTGGAAGCCATGCTGATCGTGGCCGACAAGGAGACCACTTTGGTCGTGACGGGTGCTGGCGATGTCTTGGAACCGGAATACCCTGTGGTCGCCGTTGGATCCGGTGGAAATTACGCCCTCTCAGCCGCCCGGGCGCTGGTCGACTATGAAAAAGACGCCGAAACGCTTGGCCGGAAAGCGATGGAGATCGCCGCAGATATTTGCGTCTACACAAACGCTCACTTCACGGTGGAGGTGTTAGATGTTTGATCGCACAGACCTTCGCGCCGCCGTTGGCGCTAATATTTTGAGCGCCGATCAGGCCTCGCGATTAGAAGCCTTCCTGCTCTCTCGCAAAGATGACGGCGTCGGAGAGGAACAAGTCGGTCAGGAAAACCTCCGCTTCCTCGCCAATTTCAACGACGTCTTCATCACGCTCGGCCTAATCATTCTCTTTATTGGCGTGACCACTTTTGTGACCATGATGGCGGCGCCAATGCTGGCTGGGGGCGTGATCATGGCGGGCGTCGTGTCTGCCCTCATTGTTGGTGGCCTCGCCTGGGTATTGTTGGAGTATTTTTGCGGTCGTCGCCGTCTGCTTCTACCGAGCATGGCGCTGACCCTCATCTTCTCGCAATTTGTCTCCCTCGCTGTGACCGTTTTCGCGGCGAGCTTGATGGGGATCGATACGGAATATGATCTGTTTGAGGTCTTCTCGACGACGGGACGGCTTGGTGTGATTGGATTCCTGGCAGGGGCCGTTGCTGCCGGCGCCGTATATCTTCGGTTCCGCCTGCCATTCTCCCTCGCCGTGATCGCGCTCGGCGTTGCCGGCGCAGTCTATGTCTTCCTAGGGTTCTTCGGAAACAGCGGTTGGCTGATCGGCGGGGCTGGCTTCTTCCTCATGGGACTCGCGACACTCGCCGCTGCCGTTTGGTACGACATGAAAGACCCAGAGCGCATCCGCAAGGCCTCCGACAATGCGTTCTGGCTGCACCTCGCCGCCGCGCCGCAAGTCATCATTGGGGTCAGCACCATGGTGACCGGGTCTAATATCTTTGCCGGATCTACCAGTGGGACCGACAATGCCACGCAGGGCCTGACATTGCTCGCGGTTCTGCTGATTATCGGGATCGTTTCGCTCGCGCTTAACCGCCGCGCTCTGATCGCAGCGAGCCTGGTTACGTTTATCGTTACGCTCAGCTTTGTACTCAGCCGGGCCGGGCTTGATGCCTCGAACATCTTTATCATGGTGACGATTCTCATCGGGTCTGGCGTCGTTCTGCTCGGGGCAGGGTGGAAAACCGCGCGCAGAGTTGCGCTTGTAATTTTCCCCAAAGGCGACACATGGAACCGAGTGTTTCCACCTGAACCTGCTTAGAAGACTTGCATGACTGAACTGACGCCCGCCGAGATTGTCTCGGAGCTTGATCGCCACATTGTCGGACAACAAGACGCCAAACGCGCGGTTGCGCTCGCGCTGCGCAATCGTTGGCGCCGCAAGCAGGCTCCAGAGGGCCTCCGCGAAGAGATCACGCCTAAAAACATACTGATGATCGGGCCCACCGGCGTAGGGAAGACCGAAGTCTCTCGCCGCCTCGCTAAGCTCGCCAATGCACCTTTCCTGAAAGTCGAAGCGACAAAGTTTACGGAAGTTGGCTATGTCGGCCGCGACGTCGAACAAATCGTCAGGGATCTCGTCGAATCCGCGATCGGCATGCTGCGCGACCAAAAGCGCAAAACCGTTGAAGACCAGGCGCGCGACACAGCGGAGGAGCGCTTGTTGGATGCTTTGGTCGGCGCCGACGCACAGTCCTCAACGCGTGAGGTCTTCCGCCGCAAGCTGCGCGATGGTGAGCTGGATGATAAATCAGTCGATATCGACCTCGCCGAGTCGCAAGGCGCGATGCCGATGATGGACATCCCGGGCGGCGGCGGCTCGATGGGTATGATTAATCTCAGCGACATGCTCGGCAAAGCCATGGGCGGCCGCACAAAACGCGTTCGCACCACCGTACGCGAGGCCTACCAGCCTCTGATCGACGAAGAAGCGGACAAATTGATCGACGAGGACACCATTGCCCGCGAAGCCGTGCGCGCCGTCGAAGAAGACGGGATCGTGTTCCTGGATGAAATCGATAAAGTTGCAGGCGCGTCTGGTCGCTCTGGCGCTGATGTCAGCCGAGAGGGGGTCCAGCGCGATCTACTTCCGCTGATTGAAGGCACCACGGTTTCAACCAAGCGCGGCCCGGTGAAGACCGACCATATCCTCTTCATCGCATCTGGGGCGTTCCACGTCTCAAAGCCATCAGACTTATTGCCGGAGCTTCAAGGCCGCTTGCCGATCAGAGTTGAGCTGACCGCGCTCACGCGGGATGATATGCGCCGGATCCTGGTCGAGCCGGAAGCGTCTTTGATCCGCCAGCATCAAGCGTTGATGACGGCCGAAGAAGTTGAGCTGACATTTGAAGAAACCGCGATTGATGCCCTGGCTGACCTCGCAGTGAAGGTGAATGAAAGCGTCGAGAATATCGGTGCGCGCCGCCTGCACACCGTTATGGAGCGACTGCTCGACGAGATCAGCTTCACAGCCTCTGACCGCAAAGGCGAGACTGTGACCATCACTGAGGATTATGTGACCGCACAATTGTCCGATCTGGTCGGCAATGCGGACCTCTCGAAGTTTATTCTTTAGCCGTAACGGACGCCGGTCGCCCGCGCTGCGAGATCAGAATTCCGACCAGAATGAGGAAGCCGCCACCCGCTTGGAGCGGTGTGAGGGGTTCCTCAAACAATTGCCAAGAAATCGCTGCTGCCACGACGGGCTGAACAAGGATTAGAACGCCTGCGATCGCTGTTGGAGTGTGTCCGAGACCGAGAATAATCAGGCCTTGGCCACCGATGTGCACAACAATGGCGAGGAACAGTGGCACCATGAAACCAGACAGGTTCTCTGGCAGAAAACTCTCCCGAAACGCCAGGACGAGGAAGATAGCCACAAAGGTTTCGACCAGAGTCAGCCAGAAAATCGCTTCGAGCCCGCCCATTGTGCGGCGCGCAACCTTTGCCGCAACCACATAGCAAGACACCCCGATCGCGGCGGCGATCGCGATCAGATCTCCGCGCAGATCCGTCTTGCCATCCGCGGCCCCGCCGAGGGATAGCGCGGCCGCGCCAAGACACGCGATGAGGATGGCGATCACCCACATCCATCCCGGGCGCTCCTTGAGGAAGATCCAGGCTGTCAGGCCGACCCCTATATTCCCGAGGTTCACCATGAAGGTCGCATTGGCGACTGTGGTGAAGGTCAGCGACCAATGCCAGAGGCCGAGCTCTAGCGCGAAAAAGATACCAGCAATGATCACGAACTTGTTGGGTTTTGGCGGCAGCCGGCGCTGAATGAAAACCACCATCAAGAACAGAATGGGTAGGGCAAACGCAAACCGCCAGAAGGCGATCGCTTGAGGCCCCAAATCATCCAAGCCAAGGCGCAATCCAATCGGCGCGAGGCCAATACAAATACCGCCCATCAAGACCATGAGGGGTCCGAACCACGCGCGCGTGGCCGTCGCTGAAACGTGCTTGGTCATTTAGGCGAACCCCAATCGCGCGCGAACTTGCTCCGCCGTCATACCGTCCGCCCGAAGGCTCGCAAGCGAAATGCTCTTCTGTCGTTTCGAAAGCTTGTTGCCGTCCTCATTAAGCAAGAGCGGATGATGCTGATAGATGGGCTGAGGCCA
>JBCBGJ010000058.1:0-9789 GCA_038526925.1 Pseudomonadota bacterium | reverse complement strand
CCCACGCTGAGGCGGGCCATAAACATCTGCCAGAAATTCTGGGCCACGCCTGAAAAGGCGGTCGCGATCGACCAGAATGCGATTCCAACACCAACCAGCCAGGTTCGACGGACGCGGTCCACAAGCCATCCGATAAACAAGCCCGATGTCGCGTAAACGATAGAGAAAGCTGGGCCGAGGATCAGACCAATTTGCTCATCTGTCAGGCTTAGATCAGCCTTGATGGGTTCGATGAGAAGCTCGATAATTTTGCGATCAGCATAACTGAAGACGTAAGCGACCGTTAGAGCAATGACGAGGATCCAGCCCTTGTTCGCAGATGGGTAAGGCTTTGTGGCCGTCTGGGTTGCTTCGCTCATTTTTACCCCTCCAGAATGGTATAAATTACGACCAAGTTGTCGTCGAAATCGACGATCCCGATCTCCCGGCCGACCCGGCCATCATTGGTTTCTAGGCGTTCTTCAGGATAGACGGTGAGGCTTAATGCTCGCGCGCCCGACATGATGGCGTCGGGGTCAGCCACGTCGAGCACGATTGCGCTGCGCCGCGGCGGTGCAACCGGCGGTAAATCGATTCCCTTTATCTCAGTCAGGGCCATGACGCGCACTTGGTCGCGAGTGGAGAGCGTGCAAAATCCAAGCTCGGCGCCGTGAGGGATGTTGAACACGGAGATAGAATAGCTCTCCGGGTTGTGTCCCTTCTGATAAGCGACTTCGAACCCAAGGACATCCCGGTAGAAGGTCAGTGAACGCTCCATATCGGCGACCACGAAGTTCCCGCGCTGAAATCTAACATTCGCTTTGTCGCTCATGATCTCTCCTTTAGAGCCATTCCTGAGGGTCGCCGCTCACGCGGCAGAGTTGTTTTCCGGCGTTCTGGCCTGTGTAGAGACCGGCCAACGCGGCAGGCATATGGGCAAATCCATCCGTGATTTGCTCGACAGGCTTCACCAGACCATCGTGAATCCAATCGGTGATTTCTAAGATCGCGCGGTCCCAGTCTTTGAGATGATTGTAGACGAAGAAGCCGCGCATCTGACTGTCTGTTCGTCTGAGGCGGGTATAATTCGGCAAAGGGTAGGGACGTTCACGCGTGTATTCGCTGATCGATCCGCACAATACTATGCGGGCGTGCATCGCTAGATTGTCCATGGCGGCATCTAATATTTCACCGCCCACGTTATCGAAATAGACGTCTATACCGTCAGGTAGGTGTTTCTGGATGGCGTTTGGAATGTCTTCGGATTTGTAGTCGATTGCGTCTTTACATCCGAGTGTCTTGGTCAAAGCGCATTTGGCAAGACCGCCAGCAATGCCGATGACCTCGCACTTTGTTACGTTTGCCGCGAACTGAATAACGAGAGAGCCAACACCACCAACAGCGCCTGAGACAAGCACGCGTTCTCCGGCTTTGGGGGCGCCGACATTGTACAGCCCCGCCCAGGCGGAGAGTCCCGTCATTCCGAGTGCGCCCAGCCCGAGTGACGCGGATAAACCGTTAGGCGGCATCACGCGGAACTTCTCCTGCGCGGTCATTTTGGAGACTTTATAAGTCTGCCAACCGATTTGACCTTGGACGACTTGCCCCTCGCGCCAATCCGGATGCCTGGACTTAACAATTTGAGCGACCCCGCGTCCGTGCAGAACGTCGCCAATGTTCAGCGGTGCTTCGCCAGCAAACGACTGCCCGCTCATATAATCCCGCATGACGGGGGCCAGGCTTAGATAAAGTGTTTTCAGAAGGACTTCGCCCGTTTCAAGTTCGGGCAGAGTATGTTCGCGCCAACCAAAATCTTCCGGCCGCACATTACCCTCGGGACGCCGCGCGATCACCCATTGCTGAACCAGTCCATCTTGAATGGTCTTGTCTTTGGCGAGGGCGTCGAAGGTTTCCATGGGTTGGACTAGTCGTGCACTTTCACAATCTGGTTCACTTCGAAAAAGTAACCGTCCAAGTCCCAGAAAGAGCAGCCGATCATATCTTTCACTTTGCCGTCAGCGCCGGTAACGGACCACTCACGCGGTTCACTGTGGATCCTGCTTCCCAAGCTGCGGGCGCGTTCAACAGCGCCCTCGGCGTCTTGAGAGGCGACGACGAAAACTGGCACACCGAACTTGAACTCGGTCGGCAATTCATCTGGCGCGTCCATTTTGGGATCAAGCCATTCCAGCAGGCCAATCATCCCGATCAAGTCATGATTGGCTTTTAGGATGATGAGGCGCGTTTTATCGCCTTTTTTACCGGCGGCGAGCTGCTGGCCTGACAAAGTGAAAGGCGTGTCCATCCAGCGTGTCATACCGAACACCTTTTCATACCATTCCGCGGCGCGGTCGCCGTCACGGACCAAAAGCGTGGTGCGTTTAATGTCGTCAGACAAATGATATATCCTTTGTATCGTTTGACCGTTCTAATGCCGGAAACGCGCGATTGTGAAGTCGTTAATTCGGAAAATCGGCGATCTAACGGTAAGTCATTTCGCGATCGGACCGGATTTTGAATGTGTTCAAATCGCGAACAAACCTCTGCTGCACCGCCGTAATTCGCTTGCATCAGCGGGGTAGCTTAAATACATGGGCGCTGAGACTCGTGATGAATGGCGCGACCGAAAACGTGCGGCCACATCGCCCATTGGTACAAAATAAAGGACGCCGAATAGAAAATGAGCCTGTACACCGACTATTTAGAGCAAATTGAAGCCCGCAAAAAAGACGGCCTTCACCCGAAACCGATCGAAGACGCGCCGCTCGTGGCGGAGCTAATTGCGCAGATCAAAGATACCGGGCATGCCCATCGCGAACAGTCTCTGAACTTCTTTATTTACAATACACTGCCGGGCACCACCAGCGCAGCTGGCGTAAAGGCCGCCTTTCTCAAAGAGATCATTCTCGGTCAGGAAACGGTCGCGGAAATCACCCCAACCTTTGCGTTCGAGCTTCTGTCCCATATGAAGGGCGGTCCTTCGATTGAAGTCTTGCTTGATCTGGCGCTCGGTGATGACGCTGCGATCGCGAAAGACGCCGCGAAAGTCCTAAAGACGCAAGTTTTCCTCTACGAAGCTGACACGGATCGTCTTGAGATGGCGCACAAAGCCGGTAATGCGTTGGCGACCGACATTCTTCAAAGCTATGCCAATGCTGAATTCTTCACGAGCCTTTCAGAGGTCGAAGAAGAAATCAAAGTCGTGACCTTTGTGGTCGCGGTTGGCGATGTCTCCACCGATCTTCTTTCACCGGGCAAAGACGCTCACTCGCGCTCTGATCGTGAACTGCACGGCAAATGTCTGTTCGAGCACGATCAGGACAAGCAGAACGCTTTGAGAGCGCTGCAGGCGCAGCACCCTGATAAGCGCGTCATGTTGGTCGCAGAAAAGGGCACGATGGGTGTTGGCTCATCTCGTATGTCGGGCGTGAACAATGTCGCGCTTTGGACCGGTGTCCAGGCCAGCCCATACGTTCCATTCATCAACATTGCGCCAGTTGTTGGCGGCACGAATGGGATTTCGCCAATCTTCTATACGACTGTCGGTGTGACCGGCGGTATCGGTGTCGACCTGCAAAACTGGGCGCGGAAGCTCAACCATAACGGCGCCCCAGTCATCGACGAGGACGGCGAGCCAGTTCTCGAGCAGCTTTACTCCGTCGATACAGGCACAGTCCTGACCATCAACACAAAGACCAAGAAGCTCTACAATGAGGATGGCAGTGAAGAATTAGTCGATATCGCATCAGCTCTGACCCCGCAAAAGGTAGAGTTTATGAAAGCCGGCGGTTCGTATGCGGTTGTGTTTGGCAAAAAGCTTCAGACCATGGCCGCCGCTATCCTCGGGATCGAAGCGCCAAGTGTTTATGCGACTTCGAAGGAAATCTCGCATGAAGGCAAAGGCCTGACGGCGGTTGAAAAAATCTTTAACCGGAACGCGGTTGGCGTTGCGCCTGGCAAAACATTGCACGCTGGCTCAGACGTTCGCGTCAAAGTGAATATTGTTGGCTCACAGGACACGACCGGCCTGATGACCTCACAAGAGCTAGAAATGATGGCCGCGACAGTCATCTCGCCAACCGTTGATGGCTCTTATCAATCTGGCTGTCACACCGCCTCTGTGTGGGATCTGAAAGCTCAGCGCAACACGCCTAAGCTGATGAGCTTCATGAATAAGTTCGGGCTTATTACAGGTCGCGATCCAAAGGGCGTCTATCACCCAATGACGGACGTGATCCACAAAGTCCTCAACGACATTACGGTCGATGATTGGGACGTGATCATTGGCGGCGACTCGCACACGCGTATGTCAAAGGGTGTCGCGTTTGGCGCTGACTCAGGTACCGTGGCACTGGCACTTGCGACCGGTGAGGCGACCATGCCAATCCCGCAATCGGTTAAAGTGACTTTCAAAGGCACGCTTAAAGACCACATGGACTTCCGCGATGTCGTTCACGCTACCCAAGCGCAGATGCTGGACGAGTTTGAAGGCGATAACGTCTTCCAAGGCCGTATCATTGAAGTCCACATTGGAACGCTTCTCGCGGACCAAGCCTTCACCTTCACAGATTGGACCGCAGAGATGAAGGCGAAGGCCTCGATCTGTATCTCAGAGCCCGAAACCCTGATTGAATCTCTTGAGATCGCGAAAAGCCGAATTGGCATCATGATCGAAAAGGGCATGGACAATGAGAAGGGTGTTCTGCAGGGCCTCGTCGATAAAGCGGATAAGCGTATCGCCGACATTCGCTCAGGTGAGCGCTTGCCGCTCATGCCGGATGAGAATGCAGAATATGTCGCCGAGTTCGTCGTAGACCTCGATAAGATCAACGAGCCAATGATCGCGGATCCAGACGTCAATAATGATGATGTCTCACGCCGCTACACGCACGATACGATCCGACCGATTTCTTACTACGAAGGCACGAAGGAAGTGGATCTGGGCTTTGTTGGATCTTGCATGATTCACAAAGGCGATATGAAAATCATCTCGCAAATGCTCAAGAACATCGAGGCCCAAAACGGGACGGTTGAGTTCAAAGCCCCGCTGGTTGTTGCACCGCCAACTTACAACATTGTCGATGAGCTCAAAGAAGAAGGCGACTGGGACGTCCTCCAGAGATATTCCGGCTTTGAGTTCAACGACGACTCGCCGAAGAACACCGCACGGACCGAGTATGAGAACATTATGTATCTCGAACGTCCTGGCTGTAACCTCTGCATGGGTAACCAGGAAAAAGCAGAGAATGGCGACACAGTGATGGCGACCTCAACCCGCTTGTTCCAGGGCCGCGTTGTGGCTGATAGCGATGAGAAGAAGGGCGAGTCATTGCTGGCCTCTACACCGGTTGTGGTGCTCTCGACGATCCTTGGCCGCACGCCTACCGTTGAAGAGTATGTTGCTGCTGTCGACGGCATCAATCTAACCAAGTATGCGCCGCCGCGTCCCTAAGCGCGAAACGGCCAGACTAAAGCGAGCCCGTCTTCATTGATTTGGAGGCGGGCTTTTTCATGCCTGATGGCTAGCTCAGCGCGCGAATAAGAACCAACGCGGTCCACGGGAAACGCCGCATGATTTGCTCCCGGGTGGGCAGATTTTCGCATTAGAGTAAATGGCGGAGGAGGAGGGATTCGAACCCCCGGAACGCTCGCACGCTCAACGGTTTTCAAGACCGCCGCATTCAACCACTCTGCCACTCCTCCGCAGCAGGAGCGTTCCTTTTCTACAGTCCGCGAAAGAATGCAAGACCTGTCATGAAATTGCCTGCTTTTCGTCGGTTTATGGTTAATCAGATCTTTCGAGGGATGCGTGCAAGTTTTTGTTCCCATTCACCGTACATGCAGCTTGCTATGGTAAACGTAGCATCATCGAGAAAGAGCTGAATGCTCTGCCCGCGCCCCGAGAAGAGGGGTAGGGACCGCAGAAAGAGGTAAGAGATGAAGACGTCAGTCTCCAATTCTGTTTGTTACGCGCTACTAGGCGCAAGTATCTTCGCCATTGCTGCTGCTGGAAACGCGAATGCCGACCGAAACGGCGCGCCGATTCGCTATGCGCAAGCGGGATCACCTTCAACGACGACCCAAATGCCGGCGCAAATGATTCAGCGTCAGGCTCAGCCAAGTTCCGCGGCTGTGAATGGCAATCAGCGGGTTGAATTCCGCTATCCAGATCAGCCGGACAACTTCTTTGCGACGCAAGGCTCTGTTGTTCAAATGCCGCCGGTTCAAGCGCCTGCTACGAGCCCAACTTTGGCCGCGCCGAAACCTTCATTCGATTCTCCAATTACATTCTCTCCAGTTGATTCAGTGGTTACGGCAGCGTCGTCAGCGCCAGCAGTCGTGCCGACACCAAATCCTGTTTCTGTTTTGGCGGGTGGCGTCTCTGCTGCTGGAGTGGCTGCAGACGTTGCTACGGCGCCAATGAAGCCGATCCGGATTGCTTCTTTGCAGACGCAGGCGGCAACTAGCACAGGTAAGCCGCTGACCTTGAGCCGCGTTCGCGCCAATCGTGACGCGGCCATCTCACAAGAGACAGGTCTTGCGAGCGTTTATGCCGATGGTTTCAATGGCAAGCCAACCGCTAATGGCGAGATTTTTGATGAGACCGCCATGACGGCTGCGCATCCAAGTCTTCCGCTTCCGAGCCTCGTCCAGGTTGTGAATCAGGAAAATGGCCGCGAAATCGTTGTTCGCGTGAATGACCGCGGGCCATTTGATGGCAAACGTATTATGGAGCTGTCGCCTCGCGCTGGCAGCGTTTTAGGCCTGAGCAAAGGCAATTCAGCTCGTGTGAAGCTCAACTATCTTGGACCTGCGCCAGTGCAGACAAACAATTTTGCGTCAAATTCTATCGAAGACGATGTTATGCCGCCGGTGGCCGCTGTTGAGCCATCGTATCAAGCGCCAGTGCTGCAAGCGCCTGCTGCTGCGCCTGTCGTTCAAACCGCGCTTCAAGGTGAGTCTCGGCCTGCATCAGTCGGCGGATTCTTTATTCAGGCGGGCGCCTTTGCTGATATCGCAAACGCGCAGCAACTGACGTTCGCTTTTGACCGAACTATGGATGTCAAGATTGAAGAAGCGCGTGTGAACGGCGGAGACTATTTCCGTGTCTTGATTGGACCGTTTGCCTCAATGGAGGCAGCTGAGGTGCAGCGGGCGGCGCTCGCTCGTGCTGGGATAGCCGACGGTTTCCTCACACGACGCTGAGGTCTGTACCGCAACAAAGATTGACCTTCGTCACGAACTGGCCCTTTTTCCATCGCAGGAAAAAGGGCTATTTCTTTGCTCGAAAGGACTCTCGTTATGCAGGCTTTGCGAAGCGCAGCTTTGACACTTCTTATGGCGGTTCTGCCCGTTTGGGCGCAGGCGCAAATTCTGGATACGGAAGCTGAGTACGCAGTTATCTTGGACCACGAGTCTGGACAGATTTTGTGGTCAAAAGACGGTGACGTGCCAATGGTACCCGCCTCTATGACGAAAATGATGACGGCCTACTTCGTGTTCGACCTTATCAATAATGGTGAGATCACACTCGATACTCAAATGACAGTGAGTGATGATGCTTGGCGACGCGGCGGATTTCCGTCCGGCACATCGACAATGGGACTTAGCCCGAAGCAGCGCCCAACTGTTCGAGAGCTTCTGCAGGGCATGATCGTGATGTCGGGCAATGATGCCTGCATTGTGTTGGCGGAGGGGATTGCTGGATCAGAAGAGGCCTTTGCGCGTCAAATGACGGAGCGTGCGCAGGAGCTGGGCCTTACATCTGTGAACTTCGTAAATACCACCGGTTTGGAAGGCGAGGGCCACGTGGTCTCTGCCGCGGATCTGGCGCGCCTCGCGAAGCTGATCATCGACGACTATCCAGAATACTATGTCTGGTACAGCCAGCCGGAGTACACTTGGGGGTCCTACACTCAGGCGAACCGAAACCCATTGCTCGGGACAATGGAAGGTGCGGACGGGCTTAAAACGGGTCATCTGGATGTTGCGGGCTACGGTCTGACTGCTTCTGCGATCCGTGATGGGACACGCCGCACGATTGTCATCAACGGTCTGGAGAGCAAACAAGCGCGCGCGCAGGAAGCAGAGCGTTTGATGCGGATGGCGTTCACCGCGTTTGAAACCCGCACGATTGAAGCTGACAATAAGCGTCTCGCCGAGCTTGATGTTTGGATGGGCGAGTCCCGGAGCGTCGGCGTAAAGCTCGCCGAGCCACTCAGTGTTACCGCCCACAGACGCGCCTTCGCGAAGGGGACATCAGAGATCGTCTATGACAGCCTGATCCAAGCACCTGTGTCTGCGGGAGATGAGATCGCCACGCTGGTCGTTACGATTGAAGGCAAAGACCCAATCGAATTACCATTGGTGGCCACAGAAGATGTCGCCAGACTTGGGTTCATTGGTCGCTCAATCGAAGGCTTAAGTCGTATGCTGGAAGGCGGAGCTTAAGACTTTGAAAGCGGGCGGGCGGTTCATCACGTTAGAAGGCGGCGAGGGAACGGGTAAGTCCACGCTTATCGCTGGGCTGTCTGAGGCGCTTAAAGAACGTGGCCATCAAGTGATTGTCACGCGCGAACCTGGCGGTACACCGCTTGCGGAAGACGTGCGCTCGCTCGCGCTCAATCCTCCCGCAGGAGAGTCTTGGTCGCCGCTCTCGCACGCACTGTTGATGAACACCGCCCGAGATGATCACTTGAACAAACTCATCCGCCCGGCGCTTGAGCGCGGCGATTGGGTTCTTTGTGATCGGTTTGCAGACTCGACGAGGGCTTATCAGCGTGTCGACGGTCAAGACATCGGAACCCTGCTCAAGATTGAGCAAGCGGTGGTTCGCGACACCCGGCCAGATCTGACTTTGATCTTGGATGGTGCGCCCGAAGATCTTGCAGAACGCCGCCGCGAGCGCGGTGTGAAGGATGTTTTCGAGCAAAAGGATCTTGAGTTTCATTCCAGTATTCGAGCAGCCTTCTTAGAGATTGCAGGCGATGAGCCCGAACGCTGTGTCGTTATTGATGCCCTTCAATCACCAGCAAATGTTTTGGAAGAAGCTCTCAATGAGATTGACGCGCGATTGGGACGCCCATGAGTGCGGCATTCCCCCTTGAAGGCCATGGCGCCCAAGAGGCGCGTTTTTTGGCCGCGCGCGCGTCAGGACGTCTCCACCATGGCTGGATCTTTCAGGGGCCGTCAGGGATTGGGAAGTCGATTTTTGCCCGGCGCATTGCTGGCTTGATGCTCGGCGCCGACTCGCCGGCCGCGGGTGTTGACGACAAGACGATGCAGTTGGTACTCTCAGGCGGACATCCAGATCTAAAATGGGTCGAACGGGGGCTCAATGAGAAGGGCAAGCTGCGCCAAGACATTACTGTTGAACAGATCCGTGAGCTCAATCAGTTCTTCACCCTGCGACCCGCCATGGCGGGATGGCGGGTCGGTGTTATTGATGCGTTGGATGAGATGAACGTGTCCGGCATGAATGCGCTTCTCAAGACCCTAGAAGAGCCGCCAAACAATGCGCTTCTCATACTCATATCCCATTCGACGCAGCCGATCCTGCCGACTATCCGATCAAGGTGCCAAGTTTTGCGCCTTTATCCGATATCCAACGAGGAAACAGAGACGGTTCTCAGCGCCCACGATGGCAATACAGATCTCGCGATGGATCTTGCACCAGGCCGACCGGGGTACGGCTTGGAGCTTTCGCAGACGGCTGGCGCCAAAGCTGTGCAGTCCGCGCGTGGGCTACTTAGAAATGTCCGCAAACCATCTGGCGGAGTCGTTTCCGCCGCGCTGACATCGGTGCTCGTT
>JBCBGJ010000057.1:0-9890 GCA_038526925.1 Pseudomonadota bacterium | reverse complement strand
GCCGAGGGCAGGATCACGCCGAAAGCAATGAGCGAGCAGAAAAACGGTCTAATCATCGAGCATCATCCCGAGGCGCAGACCGTGATCGTCAAAGCCCGCACAGCTGACAAAAACAAGGTTGGTAACAAGCTCACCATCACCGCGAACGGCCGTAAGACGATGAATCTGGATAAAAAGGCTAAGGGCGATTTCCAGGATATTCGGATTTATTCAAAAGACTTCCAAAGATTGCCTGTGGGCTCCACCATTATTCCCTGCGTTGATATCAAGGCGATCCTCAACGGTAACGGCACCTGTAAAATCTTCTACGGGAGCCGGACGGAAGACCTTCTCATTTTCAATTATGTTCTCGGCTATCAGTGTGATGGCGGGAAAATCGGAGGGCCGAAAAATGCCGCTGACTCTTAACCACTCGCGCGGACGCGCGATTAGCATGCCGACATCTAGCATTCGTCCGGCTTTGATTACTTGTGTAGCCCTATTGGTAGCGATCCCAACCGCCAGCGCAGAATGTGATATCTCGCAGACGAAATGCGCCGTGAATGGCGGCAAATGTAATATTCACTTCAAGAACAAAACCGGTGATTCCGGCGGTTCCGATGGGAGCTCAAATATTGAGCAAACCTCCGCGGCGCAGACGGTGATTGTCAAAGCGCGCAAAGGCCGAAGAGACCAGTCCGCGACTGTCGGCAACAAACTGTCTATCACGGCCGGTGCGAGCAAGACGATGAACTTGGATAAGAAGGCTGAGAAGGGCTTTCACGACATCCGGATCTATTCCAAAGACCATGGTGGGACGCGCTCGACCGTGATGACCTGCGAAGAGATTAAGGCCGTCCTGAACGGTAATGGCAGGTGCAAAATCTTCCACGGAGTTCGCGTCAACAAGAACCCAAATGTGAACTTCTATCTTGGCTATCAGTGTGACGGAGGAAACGTTGGGGGCCCCAAGGATGCCCATGTGGATTAGTTCGCGATGCGGCCATGCATCAACAATAATGAGTTCGAAAGTTAGTGCCGCATTGGCCGCTGGTTTTTGCGCCCTCTTAGTGACCCCGACTGCCAGCGCTGTTTGCGATATCTCGCGGACAAAATGCGCCGTGAATGGCGGCAAATGTAACATTCACTTCAGGAATAGAACCGGTGATACGGGAGGTTCCGATGGAAGCTCAAACATTCAGCAAACCTCTGCCGCACAGACGGTGAAGGTGAAAGCGCGCACCGAGGCGTCTGAACAGACTGGTAATAAGCTCACAATCCCGGCCGGCACGAACAAAACGATGAACTTGGATCGGAAGGCCAAAAAAGGCTTTCACGAGATCCGGATTCATTCACAGAACCACAAGGACACGCGTTCCATCGTCATGGGGTGCGAAGACATCAAAGCCATCCTCAATGGCAATGGCAGATGCAAGATCTTCCACGGGGTCCGTTACAACATTCACCCGGCCGTGAATTTCTATCTTGGCTATCAGTGTGATGGTGGAAACATCGGTGGACCAACCGACGCACGTATCGACTAATTTTTGTCAGCGCTAAAAGCGCTTAGACACCGTTCTCTGCCACGCCGGATGCGAGCTCCGGGTCGAGATAGTCGGCTGTGATCCGCTTGTCTGCTTTGTCCAAGCGCCACGTGTAATAGGCGAACGCTATCCAGCTTAGATGGAACAGAAAGCCTGATATGAGCGCGATCCAGCCCGGGATAGGCCCGATATGCGCCCGATGCAGGAACTCTGACCAAGACGTGACATCGCTTGGGTGCATTCCGATCTTGGCATAGTAGGCAGCGCCTTGGATCAAGAAGAGCCAGCCATAATTGCGCCTGAGCCGGCGTCCAATGGCCCGCATCGCTGAGATCCGGTGGCGCGGCCGCATATAGTCATCGGACAAGGCGGTGCCTTTATCCATGGCAATTTGGGCCCCGCGACCCCGCAAGATCGGCACGTAATTGGTGATCTCGATCATCCGGGCGCGAAACTTCCAAACATAGAAATAGCGATAGCGGCGGGCTTCCAAAATCAGGAACATCGCCGACAGCAAGCCCACTAACACGATAGGAAGTGGAGAGGCTTCTTCATTGGCGAAGCTGACGGAGAAGGCGATCCCGGTCGACACTACCGCCCAATTGGTTGTCATATCGAGACGCTGGCGCCAGATTGTCGATCGATAGACTTCAGCGCGGTACAAGTGCGCGAGCGCGCCGACTTCAGCGCTGCCGCAGATTGCTTCTGGAGGATCCTGATCGGCGTCTATCATGGGCAAAGTATAGGCTGAATCGCTCAGCCGCCAATCACGCTTTTCCGCCCATCGCAGTAGCCATGCTCGAGGATCGCACGGTATCCATCGAGGACGCGGCGAATATCACGCGTATCATCCTCCGTTTTGATCGAGCGAACTTGGTTCAGAAGTCTGGTTGCATCGCCATCAATTCGGGACTTCCAGAAGGCGTAACGAAGGTTGCTTGGCGCATCAGTGGATCGAAGCGCCTGCTGCATCAGCCCAGCATCACATCGCACCATGGCGAGCTCGGCCGCCGCATGTGCGAGATTGGGTCTTTCGAATTTCGAAGCCTGACCCAGTAGGGACAGCATCGCCGCATTGATCCTTTGAGCTGCCGCCTGGTCGCTCAAATGCAAACGCTTACCTGCGGAAAGCAAGACGTCGGTGCGCCCAAAGTTCAGGGGATCAGCCCGACGTTCCGCCATTGAGATAAGAGACTCTACCCCGCCGCGATTGAGGATCGGTTCTGCAACTTGCCAGCCATAGTCTGTATATACGGGCATATCGCTCGCGCTTCGATCAAATCGGGCTTCCCATTTGGCAAGCACGGCCTGATCTTCTGAAAGCGCAGCTATCTCTAAGAACGCGTCGGCCAGTCTAAGCCGCTTTTCTTCTGGCAACAGCAAAGCTGCGCTCCAAGCGGCATCTAACACGCAGGCCGCCTCTGATTGCTCGCAGCCAAATGGCTCTGCCATCACTTGCGGCGTGCCCAGCACGAGCCCAGACATAAGGGTAATCAGCCATTTCATACCTTCAGAATAGGCGAGCAAGACTGAACAGAAGCTGAGTAAGTGTAAGAATACAGCGTTTTAGCCGCGGCCGCGATACGGGGCGACGCCCGTGTCAGGGACATAAAGCCCCTCTGGAACCGCGCCTGTCTGCCAGAACACATCAATTGGAATGCCGCCGCGCGGGTACCAATACCCGCTGATCCGAAGCCAACGCGGCTCGAGCAGATCGGCAATATCTTTACCGACGCGGAGCGTACAATCCTCATGGAAGCCGCCATGATTGCGGAAACTGGTCAGGAAGAGTTTCAGGCTTTTGCTCTCCACCAGCCAGTCGCCGGGCGCGTAATCTATCACCAGATGCGCAAAGTCAGGCTGTCCGGTTACGGGGCAGAGGGAGGTAAATTCCGGGGCCACAAACCGTGCCAGATAAAGCGTATCTGGATGTGGGTTCGGGACACGTTCAAGCTTCGCTTCGTCCGGCGAATTTGGCGCTCCGATTTGTTGGCCGAGTTGATCCAGCCCGTCATAAATCGACTTGTCAGACATGGTCACCCCAAGACTGTTGGAATGAGGTCAAACCGCATTCCGATGTAGAGAATATAAGCCGTCAACAAGACGCCGCCTTCCCAGCGGGCGAGTTTGCGACCGGTAAAAACAAACACGAAGAGCAGGAAGAGAGAGAGGAAGAGCGCGCCCATATCCGTCCATGTGACGATGCTTGCCGCTTGGCCAAACTGCATGGCCGCAATCTCAAGTGGGACCCCTGCGGCGCCGGTTTCGATCAGTGTGAATGGGAAGACAATTGCTGAGACACCGAGAATCCCCAAAATGTTGAAGACGTTTGAACCGAGCACATTTCCGAGCGCCACGTCGGCTTTCCCCTTACGGGCCGCGACAATTGACGTGACGAGCTCTGGTAGGCTCGTGCCGATGGCGACGATTGAGATCCCGATGACGGTTTCCGATACGCCAAAAAGTCTCGCGGCATCTGAACCACCAGATACCAAGAATCTCGCACCGACAATCACCCCAACAATGCCGCCAAGTGTCATCACGATTGAAAGCCAAGTCGGATCGTCATGCTCAAATTCTTCAGCTTCCTCGCCGTGCATGTTCCCGGCGGCGCTATTGGCGCGGCGGTCCAAAACAACAGACACGACGAGATAAGCGATCAGCAAAGCCGTAAAGGCGATACCGGTGATTCTAGTGAAACCGTCGATCCAAACAATGACTGCGAACAGGACCGTTACCCCAACCATGAAGGCCCCATCGCGCGCCAAAGCCGCAGGATTGGTTGTGATCGCACGCACAAAAGCGGCGGCGCCGATCACCAGCAAGATGTTGGCGACGTTTGATCCGATGACATTGCCGATAGACAGGCCAGTGGCGCCTTCGCTTAAGGCCTGAAGGCTCGTGACCATTTCTGGCAGGCTGGTACCAAACCCGACCAAAGTCAGGCCAATGACCAATTCAGACATGCCAACTTTTCGAGCGATTCCGACAGATCCACGGACCAGCGCTTCACCTCCGATAAAAAGGAGAAAGAAACCGCCAAGGATCAAGAGGGTCATCATCATGGAACATTGCTCCGAAAATCTAGGCGCTGATATGGACGCACTTGCCAAGATGTCCAAGCGGGTAAATGATTTCGCCTATAAGTGATAGTCCTGAGGGAGGCCTGGATGCAGTTGAAAACGATTCTGACAGTCATTGTGTTAGCGGTCGCATTGCCGGCGTGCGCGGTAGATCTAAACGTCAATGATACCCAATTGCTTGGAAGCTCAGAGACCGATGAAGACCGAATTCTAAGTGTTCTTACAACGCAACAGTCTGCGTGGAATACTGGCGATATTGACACATTCATGGAGGGCTATTGGCAATCGCCAGAGCTGCGCTTTGCGTCTGGAGGGTCGGTGACCAAGGGCTGGCAGGAAACGCGAGACCGCTATCATGCAAACTATTCAGACCGCGCCTTGATGGGGGAGCTCTCTTTCTCTGACCTAGAAGTAAATATGTTGAGCTCTGATGCCGCCGTGGTGCATGGCGCTTGGGCACTTGCCCGCACCGAGGATAACCCGTCAGGACTCTTTACCTTGGTTTTCCGCGATCTGGACGGTGGATGGAAAATCATCAGCGACACAACAACCTCGGCGAACTGATCATGGCATTACCGCGACTCCGCCAACTCGTTTTCGCCTCTCACGAGGCCAACGACGTTGAACGCCTACGTCACATCTTGGATCTTGGGCCAGGTTTTGTGGATCCTGGCGTGGCCGTTTTCGGTCTCACCAATGGGGTCTTCGCGCTTGGAGACCAATTCCTGGAAGTTGTTGTCCCGGTCGAAGAGAGGACCGCTGCCGGTCGTTTCCTGGACCGAAGCCAGGGCCTCGGTGGGTATATGGCGATTTTCCAAACAGATGATCTGGCACGCATCCGGTCTCACGCCGACGCAAACGGACTGCGCCGAGTCTGGGACATCGACGTCGAAGACATTTCTGCGAGCCACCTACATCCGGCTGATATGGGCGCGGCGATTGTCTCGATCGATGAAGCACGCCCTGCCGGGTCTTGGCGTTGGGGCGGCCCGGACTGGCAAGGAAACTCAGCGCCGGGCGCGCTTCTAGACCTTGAGGTCACAGCAGCCGACTCAGAAACCCTCGCCGCGCGTTGGGGTGGTGTTTTGGATGTGTCACCGAAAGCGATCGGTCACGATGTCTGGGAGCTTGGCCTCTCAGAGGGAGTTGTTCGGGTGATCCCCGGAGATCGCGATTATCTCAGCAAGTATACGCTTATCCATCCTGAGCCTGGGGCCTGCCTCGAGCGTGCCCGCCAAGCTGGTTTGTCGATCCAAGGAACGAGCTTTCTCTTCGCAGGCGTGCAGATCGCACTTCTGACAGATTGATCGGATGGCGTTGGACGCTAAAAGGCGAGTTTAGGACTTCGCCAGATCAAATGGCGCGATAAGGGTTTTTGCAATGAAACAGGGCACGCTCGATCTCGAGACCAGCAATTCGCGCATTGAGAGCTTCATCGAAGGCAAGCTGTTTCGAAATTTCATCACGACATTGATCATCGTCAATGCGGTTATCCTCGGCGTGCTGACCTATGAGCGGTCCATGCCTGAAGGCTTGGTGTCGTCTTTAAGCTGGTTTGATCAGGCCGTAACGTTTGTGTTCTGCATCGAAATCGCGCTGAAAATATCGGTCTATCGGCTCAGCTTTTTCAAATCAGGCTGGAACTGGTTCGACTTCCTTGTCGTGGCGATTTCGCTGATCCCGGGCGGCGCGGCTTTCTCCGTCCTCCGCGCGATGCGCGTGCTGCGGATCCTTCGCCTTCTGCATATCGTTCCGATGATGCGCCGGATTACTGAGGCTTTGCTGAATGCCCTGCCCGGCATGGGCGCGATCCTCGCTGTGCTGGCGCTCCTGACCTATGTCGGCGCCGTCATGGCCACCAATCTGTTTGGCGACACGACGAATGAGGAAGTGCTGCAACTCTTCGGCGATCTGCCAAGCTCTGCCTACTCGCTCTTCCAAGTTATGACGATGGATGGGTGGCGGTTTGAAGTGGTTCAGAAAGTCGTCGATGACGGCAATCCATATGCGCCATTCTTCTTTTTGATCTTCATCTTCATCGCAAGCTTTGCCGTCTTGAACTTGTTTATCGCGCTGATCGTTGATGCCCTCGCAGCCGAGCAACGCGCAGCAACGGAAGAACATCTCGACGAGATTGAAGAAGAAATGGATGAGGAATTCGATTCCGCTGACAAAGAGCGCGATGAGATCATCGACCTGTTGAATGAACTTAAAGCCGAGATTGCGGAGCTGAAAGCCGAGAAATCGAAAACCCCGCCCACCTAAAAAGATGTCCCGCCAGTGCAAGTCTGGCGGGACGATGGGAAGCGTCGGATGGGGGGGACGCAAGCGCTTCCCACTATTTTTACCGGATCGCGGCTTAGCTCGCTGGGAGCAGTACCGTATCGATCACGTGGATGACGCCATTCGAGGCGGCGACATCTGCAGCGACGACAGTTGCTGTTGAACCCGGTGCGGTGAGCACAACACCATCTGTGCCATCAACACTCAAATCACCGTTTAGTGTGGTCGCAGTGATCTGCTGACCTGCAAGGTCACCAGACTTCACTTTTGAACCCGCAATCACGTGCAGCTTCAGCACGCCAGCAAGCGCGTCTTTGTTTTCAGGCAGAAGCAAGGTTTCGACGGTTCCGGCTGGGAGCGCTGCGAACGCTTCGTCGGTTGGAGCGAACACAGTCAACGGTCCGTCGCCTTTAAGGGCGCCAACAAGGCCAGCGGCTTCAGCGGCTGCCAGCAATGTCGAAAAAGAGCCCGCGGCGGCGGCTGTGTCTACAATGTCGGCTTTCGCTTTTGTATAGCCTTCGCCAGCAATGGCGGTTGTGTAGCTCGCATCTACGCGATGAGTAGACTCTTTTTTAGAGGAGCAAGTGTCGGCAAATGCTGGAGCAGCAATTAGACCGGCTGAGATTACGAGAGTAGCGAATTTCACGGGTTTTCTCCGTTACAAATTACGACCCGAACCATATCGGCGTCATATTAAATACGGTATCGTATATAAAATAGATTTCCGGATGACTCGATTTTAATGAATCTAAATCCGCCGCCTTAAGGGGCGTGTCAGTTTCGCTCACTCACACTTTTAAGAAATACGCGCTATAGGTGTGCTCATGAATATGTGGCAGCGTCTGATTGAAAGCGGGAAACGCTTATTCGACGTGGATGTGGTTGATGAACCCCTCCCGGCCGATCTCGAATGCGCGCCGGATCCGAACGATGTCGGCTTCACTGCCGCAGTTGTCGGGCTAGGCGCGAAAATGGCGAAAGCCGATGGCCGCGTCACTGATGACGAGATCATGGTGTTCTCCCGGGTTTTCCAAACTGCGCCAAAAGATGCTGCTGCCGTGCGGCGTGTCTTTAACTTGGCGCAGCAAACGGTCAGGGGCTATGAATCGTACGCCCGCAAGATCGGACGCAAATACGCCGCCCGCCCGTGTTTATTGGAAGGCGTCCTCGACGGCCTGTTCATGATTGCCACTGCAGATGGTGTCGTCACAGAAGATGAGCTCACGTATTTGCAAACTGTGGCAACCGCGTTCGGATTTACTGAAGCAACCTTTAGACGAATTAAAGCGGGTCATATGGGTCCAGATCGCGATGATCCTTACCACGTCCTGGGCGTTGCACATGATGCTGATTTCGATGAAATCCGGCGCGTCTATCGACGTCTTATGGCGGACAATCATCCTGATCGGGTCATTCAAAACGGGGCGCCGCGCGAATTTGAGACCGCAGCGCACGAGAAAGCTGCAACCATTACGAGCGCCTATGCTCGGATTCGAGCAGAACGCGGCCTGATCGCCGCAAATTGATCAATGGTCACGATCTAGACATTGACGGCACCCCTCTTGCACGCCATCTAAAAGAGGTAAGAGGCAAAAAATGACTGCAACGCATTCCGCTCCCTTTGGATTTCCGCACAATCTGTTCGCGCTTTTGCGCCGAATGGGTAACCTTTTCATGAAAGGCGTGCTTGGGTTTGCGATCATTATGATGGCGGGCATTCTGGCCGTTGCAACAGCGGCCGCCGGTATCGCGCTTGCCGCTTATGCGCTCATTCTACGCCTGTCTGGCTCTAGCGCCGAGCGGGGACAAACCCGTTACGAAGAAACGGCGGAAAATGGCACCATTACACTGGAAGCCAAAAAGACGCCGCGCGGCTGGACCGTAGAGTAATCCGCTAAGCGACTTTCTCTTTCATTCCCTCAATAAACAAAGTCTGCGTCGGATAGGCGAACTCTAAGCCGTGTTCCTGCAGGCCGCGGAACAGGGCGAGCAAGACGCGCGACCTCGCCGCCATGGAGCGATTGAAATCCGGCTGTAGCGAATAGAAGACCAGCTCGTAATCGAGCGAGCTCGGTCCAAACGCCGCCATCCCGCAATAATCGAAATCCACCGCAGGCACATTTTTCACTATCTCTGCGACGATCTCAGGAACCTTGTCCGCAAGTTCTGGATTGGTTTGATAGATGACGCCAAAAACCGTCTCGATCCGTCGCCGTGACATTCGCTGCATATTGTGGATCTCATAGTCCAAGAGATTGGTATTTGAGATGATCATTTGCTCACCGGACTTGGAGCGGATGCGCGTCGTTTTCAAACCAATATCTTCGATAATGCCCCAACTGTCGCCATAGCGAACTGTGTCGCCAACCTGGAATGGCTTGTCGATCACGATGGACAAAGACGAGAACAGGTCTCGGAAAATCCCCTGCGCCGCGATACCAATGGCGATACCACCAATACCAAGACCTGCGAGCAGTGCTGTGACATCGGCGCCGACATTGTCGAGGATGAGCAGGAGCGCGACCGACCAAACCGCGACAGAGATAAACCATTTGATGATGTTGAACGCTGAGGCGAGCGCGCGGGCATCCCCGCTGGACCTCGCGACATTGCGGCGGATGAAAGATACTGCAAACTCCTGAACCCACTCTGCGATTTGCAGAATGGCGGCGAGCACGAAGAAAATCTTCACAATCACCGAGACCGCCTGCGGTAGACCGAGCATTGCGTCGGTCAGCGCAAACGCGATCATGATCATGAAATAGGTATGGAAGCTTTTGACGACCCGTTGCAGCAGCGCCGTCAGAGAAAACTCGTCGCCTTGCGGCAGACGCACAATCCCTTTCAGGATCGCCCAACGCGCGCAGAGCTGCGCCATCGTGATGGTAACCACAAGACCAAGCGCGATCAGCGCTTCTAGCTCACCGGATCCAATCCAGTCGACAAATTCGGTCGCTGCTTCGGTAGCTTGCGCCGTTGTCTCTGTGATCGCTTCAATTGG
>JBCBGJ010000056.1:0-9976 GCA_038526925.1 Pseudomonadota bacterium | reverse complement strand
GACCATGCGCGCTAGCTCATTGTCTCCAGTGGTGGAACGCGTTGCACCAGAGAGCTGGCGGTTGTGACCAAGAGGCACGGCTCAGCATTCGCAGCGCGCTGAGATAACCGCGCCAGAGCCGCGCACCGGGCCGCTGCGACAGCGGGCGATGGGCTCACCCGGTCATAGGGCAGAACGTCCCAACCCGGCAGGCGGATCAGCTCAAGACCTGGCCGAAAGAACTCCGCAAGCTTAAGCGCCGTCGCAGCCTGCTTGTCGTCGCGGGCGACATACAAAGCCGCACTTCCCCGCGCTTCCAGCGCTTCGATCAAGCGGAGGACATCGACACCGAAAGGCGCACCATGAACAGCCGCAGGGCTGCTCAGATTGGAAAGCAAGGAAACCGGATTCATGGGAGGTGTGGCCAAGTTTGTGGTTAATCGTGCGCGCGCGAAGGGCGCTACATAGCGTATCGGACGAGAAAGGCCAGAGATCGGTTTTATCGCTGACATCTTGTCGGGTTTGAGCTGTGGACAACTGACAGCTCTTCGGGGATTTCTGTTTCCGGGGACTGCCGCGATTTGCAATTTAAGGTTAATGGGAACTCATGAGCAACGCTGTCGCAACCCTACCCAGCCCAGACGATCCAGCCCCGGAACTGCCGCATAATCTGTCAGCGGAAGCCGCGGTCATCGGGTCTATTCTGTATGATAATAACGCGTTCCAGCGTGTCTCTGACATTTTGCGCCCGATCGATTTCTATGCGCCCGCGCACCAGGAAATATTCGAAGCGTGCATGATGCTCATTCAGAATGGGCGAGTCGCAGATGGTGTGACGCTCCGCGAGCAGTTCGAGAAAGACGAGCGGCTCACGCAAATTGGCGGCGCGCAATACCTCGCAGATCTCCTAGATAGCGCCGCCTTTGGACCCGAAGTTCAAGACTATGCTCGGATCATTCGCGATCTCGCGATGCGCCGTGAGCTGATCAATATCGGCGCCGGCGTCCAATCGCGCGCGCAGCATCATGACCGCGACGTGGACGGCAGCCAGCAGATCGAACTCGCCGAACGCGAACTCTTCGCGCTTGCGGAGCGCGGCTCTACCGGGCGCGGGTTCTCGACCTTCGCCGAAGCGCTGACCGAGTCGCTACAAATGGCGGAAGCCGCGTTTAAACGTGAAGGCAAGATTGCGGGTATCGCCACCAGGCTCGACGATCTCGACCATAAGATGGGCGGCTTGCACAAGTCTGACCTGATTATTCTCGCCGGGCGTCCCTCAATGGGGAAAACCTCGCTGGTGACGAACATCGCCTATAATGTGGCTGCCGATTATCGCGGCGAGAAACAGGAAGACGGCTCCACCAAGACCATGGGGGGCGGGAAGGTCGCGTTCTTCTCGCTGGAAATGTCGTCCGAACAGCTCGCGACCCGGATTGTTGCTGAGCGGACCAGCATCAACGCGCACAAGATTCGCCAAGGCGATCTCGATAAGCACGATTTTGAAACTTTGCGCGAAGCGACGGAAGAGCTTCAAAACCTACCGCTCTATATTGATGACCAAGGTGGCATCTCCGTCAGCCAGTTGGCCGCCCGCGCGCGCCGTCTGCAGCGCGCCCAGGGTGTCGACTTGATCATTATCGACTATTTGCAGCTCCTCACCGGGACGTCTGGGAAGTCCGACGTGAACCGTGTGCAGGAAATCACGCAGATTACGACGACCTTAAAAGCGCTCGCCAAAGAGCTGAACGTTCCAGTCATCGCACTTTCACAGCTCTCCAGGCAAGTTGAGCAGCGAGATGACAAACGCCCACAACTCTCTGACCTCCGCGAGTCCGGATCAATCGAGCAAGATGCCGATGTGGTTATGTTTGTGTACCGCGAAAGTTACTATCTTGAACGGACCGAGCCGCAAGCCGATGGCGGCGACCCGGCAGCTGCCGATAAATGGGCCTCCTGGCGCCAACGCATGGACGAGGTTTACGGAACAGCTGAAGTTATCTTGGGCAAACAACGCCACGGCCCGATCGGGAAAGTCGTCTTGTCGTTCGACGCCAACGTCACGCGTTTCGGCAATCTCGCCCGCGCACCTCAAGAAGCATTCGACGAATAGGCCTTACATCCGCCGCAAAGCGTTATAATCCGAGCCATTATGAGTCTGAGACCGCGCGCCCGCATCCACCTTTCAAACATCGCCGATAATTGGCGAACCCTTCGGGCTGCGCAGACCAGCGGCGTTACTGGAGCGGTTATCAAGGCGGACGCTTACGGACACGGACTTCGGCAAGTCGCGGAGACGTTGCACGAGGCCGGGTGCGATCACTTCTTTGTGGCCCATAGCCACGAGGCTGAGATTACCCGCGCCATGCTGGGCAGTCATCCGAATATCTACGTCTTGAACGGCCCGTCACCAGACGAAGAAGCATTGTATCGCGAAAACGCGCTGATCCCTGTCGTGAATTCGAGTTTTCAGTATCGAACCATGGCTGACTGGCTCGTCGACGGCGTAAAGATGCCGCGCGGGTTTGCCCTCCATTTTGATACCGGTATGAACCGGCTCGGTCTGCCCGTGAGTGATGCGAATGAGCTCGCTGATGCCAGCGAAGGTCAAGCGCCTATTCTCCTGATGTCGCATCTCGCCTGCGCGGAAGATAGAGATGCAGCCATGAACGCGCATCAAGCCACTTTGCTGGAAACGGTTTCCGAGGCTTTCCCGGGAGTTCCGTTAAGCCTATCGAACTCAGGCGGCGTATGGCTCGGAGCGGACTATCATCACGCCTTATCTAGACCCGGCATCGCACTTTATGGCGGAGGCCCCGTCCCAATGGGCGTGGCGCTGAAACCGGGGATGAGCCTCGAAGCGCCAATTTTGCAAGTGCGTCTGGTCGAAACGGGAGAGACGGTTGGTTACAATGCGACTTGGCGCGCCGAAGAGCGAACGTTGGTTGCCACGCTCGCGATTGGCTATGGCGATGGTTTCCCGCGCTCAGCCTCGAACAAAGGGTTTGTCATGCTTGGCAACAAACGCTGCGCCATCTTAGGCCGTGTCTCTATGGACTTGATTACAATTGACGTCACAAATGCTGCGGATCTTGCCAGACCCGGTGTTTATGCCCAATTGATCGGGCCGGACGCACCATTAGAAGAACAAGCCGCCCTCGCGGGCACAATTGGATACGAACTCACCACAGGACTAACCCCTCGTGTCAAACGCATCTACGAAACGTAAGGGCGGGTTCCCGAATCCGCTACAATGGCTCGGCGCCGCAACACTCGGCATGTTGGGCGAAATCGGGCGCCTGTCGATATTCACCGGCAAAACGATGGGCGCTGCGTTCAGCCCGCGCTGGTATCCTGCGCAGATCATTCGGCAAATGATTGCGATTGGGTTTTACAGCCTGCCCGTCGTCGGTCTTTCCGCTGTTTTTATTGGCGCCGCGCTGGCTTTGAACATCTATTCTGGTGGAAGCCGCTTTGGCGCCGAACAATTCGTTCCGAATATCGTTGTGCTAGGAATTACGCGCGAGCTGGGCGTTACTATTACCGGCCTGATGCTCGCGGGCCGTGTTTCGGCGGGTATCGCAGCTGAGATCGGCGCGATGCGTGTCACCGAACAGATTGATGCGCTGAAAACCCTGAGCGCTAATCCGTTCCGATATCTGTATGCGCCGCGCTTCTTGGCGGGTATTATAACCCTGCCGATACTGGTGCTCGTTGCCGATATCATTGGCGTTATGGGCGGCTGGGCTGTCAGCACGCTTGGCCTAGGTTTCGACTCTACGACATACTTGCGCAACACACTCGACTTCCTCACCTGGCAGGATGTCACCGTTGGCTTGATCAAAGCCATCGTCTTTGGAGCTGTGATCGCGATTATGGGCTGCTATCACGGGGATAAATCCTCAGCCGGCGCGACCGGCGTTGGCCGAGCCGCGACTTTCGCGATGGTTGGGGCTGCGGTCCTGATCCTCGCCTTCAACTACCTCATCTCAACACTATTGGTGGACTTCGGCTCATGAGCACTGGCGCGCTTCTCGAACTTAAAGACGTTCACAAATCCTTTGGCCCCAAAGAGGTTCTCAAAGGCGTGAATCTAGACGTTGCTCCGGGGAAGTCTTTGGTCGTACTCGGCGGCTCAGGATCAGGAAAATCCGTGATGCTGAAAAACGCCCTCGGCCTAATGACCCCTAATAAGGGCCATATCCTTTTCGACGGGGAAGATGTTACTCACGATCAAGGTAAGACCCGTGAGGCTATGCGCGCGCGAATTGGCATGCTGTTCCAGTCCGCCGCGCTATTCGACAGCCTGACGGTCTGGGAGAATATCGCATTTCGCCTCCTCAACGCTGACGGGATGAAGCGTAAAAAGGCCAAAGAGCGCGCCATTGAGACTTTAAAACAGGTCCGCTTGGGATCAGACGTTGCTGACCTCACACCCGCGGAGATTTCAGGCGGCATGCAAAAGCGTGTGGGCCTCGCCCGCGCCATCGTTTCAAAACCGGATCTCATCTTCTTTGATGAGCCAACAACAGGTCTCGATCCGATCACAGCGGACGCGATTAATGACCTCATCGTCGAGCAAACCAAGGCCCTCGGCGCAGCGGCGGTTTCGATTACGCATGACATGGCGAGCGCCCGCAAAATCGCTGATGAAATCGCGATGCTATTTGAGGGCGTGATAATTTGGCGTGGCCCAGCAAGCGAGATTGATAATAGTGGCCATGCGCACGTTGATCAGTTCGTTCACGGCCGCGCTGACGGACCTATTCAGCCAGCGCTCTAATCTACGCCTTAACCAAGCCGCCTCGCTGCGTTAAGCTGGGCTGAAAGAGGGACGGGCAATGATTGAATTTATTAAGTATGGCTCAGTCGCGTTTACGGCTGCGACTGCTGTCGTTACGGGCTGGATGCAATATGAAAAGTTCCGTCTGGACGGCGAGTGGCATATTGATACATGCACCGAGACCGCGGACTTCAATAGCTATGTGGGGCTACACCTAGCATGGCGTGTCTTTCTCTCCGACGACCCCCTTCAAGCCCCTGTTGTCGGAAACGGTGAGAAGATAGAAGAAGGCTTCAAAGTCATTGCTCCACGTGGCCGTTTCCCCGTTAGCTTTGTCGGCACAAAAGAGATCAACAGTGTGTCTCTTACGGGTCGCTTCGAAGGCTCACGGCGGGCTTCTACCGGTCGGTTCGAGCTTGCCCCGACACTGACCCGGCGCAGTTGGACAGGATACCTGCCCTTCTATCAGCGTAACGTAAATGTCCTGGAAGGCACATTCGCGCTCACAGCCGGCAATTCTCGCGGGTATGCACGCGCGGTCCGAATGATCGATGGAACGCCCGTTGAGGCGCAGCCTTTCGTTTGCGAAGGTGCACTTATTGCCGATGAAGCGCCTGAACCGGCGACGGAAGAAAGCGCCGCGCCAAGCGAAGACTCTTAGGCTTTTGCCGCCTCTATCCGCGCCCGCGCGATCTCATCTGCAACCTCATTGGTTGGTCGCCCTGCCGCTATCGCATCATCGAGCACGGTTCCGAGGGTCGCGATTAGGCTGTCGAGCTTTTGATCGACCCAATCGCGAGAATAAGAGCCTGAAATCTCCGCCGCGACATTGATGATTCCACCGCCATTGATCACATAATCTGGCGCATACAGGATGCCGGCTTCGCGGACTTTATCGCCCATATCCTGCGTTTTCAGCTGATTGTTGGCCCCGCCCGCCACCACTTTGACTTTCAAGCTCTTGAGCGTGTCTTGATTCAATATCGCGCCGAGTGCGTTCGGTGAGAAAATGTCGGCATTGACATCGTAGATCTCATCCGGCGCAACGATTTTGGCGCCTGTGCGAGCTGCGATATCGTCTAGCGCTTCTTGGTCAATATCGGTGATGACGAGGTTCGCTCCGGCTTCTGCCAAGTGCTCGCACGTATAGCCGCCGACGGAACCTACGCCCTGAACGGAAACGGTTTTACCATTCAGATCATCCGTCCCGAACGCTCGGAGCGCCGTTTGTTTGATCCCTTTGAAGACGCCAAGCGCCGTGATTGGCGAAGGATCGCCGCTGGCGGCCTTACCAGTCGTGAGGCCTGCTGCGTATCCAGTCTCTTGCGCCGCAATCTCGATATCCGCTGTGTCGATGCCGACATCCTCAGCAGTCCAGTACTTGCCCTGGAGGCTTTCCACCGCGCGACCAAAGGCCCGGAACAGTGCCTCAGATTTATCGGTTTTAGAATTGCCCCAGATGACCGCTTTGCCGCCGCCATGTGGGATCGACGCCATTGCGTTTTTATAGCTCATACCTTGGCTGAGACGGAGCGCATCCGTGACCATATCGGCGCTATTGGCATAGTCCCACATGCGCGTACCGCCGGAGGATGGCCCGAGTATAGTTGAATGAATGGCGATAATCGCGCGAAGCCCGCTCTTCTCATCGGAAAAGAAGTGAACACCCTCGTGATTGTCGAAAGAAGGATTGTCGAACATTGGACCGCCCGTCGCCATAGTTGCAATTAAAACCAAAGCGGCGGTGTAACGCCTGTTTTCGCTGGGTCAACAATCAGCTTGAGCTGCGCCCCGGAACTTCGCCCACCTGGCTCGGAAGCGCGGCATCGGGATCTTTCAAAAATGCAAGCACATCTTCGAAAACGGTTTCCGATTGAAGGTCACGCAGCAGCATATGATAGCCTTCTGGATAATAAGCCGTCCGCACATGTGGTGGCAGCCGTTTCGCCGTTCGCCGAACCCCTCTTTCGGGGATGACGATATCCCGAGCGCCATAGGTGAGCAGCATCGGAATATCACTCGGCAATGAAGAAGCCGCCTTATGGGCGTTCTCCATGACACTGACGACGCCATGGACCTGTTCGATTTTATTGGTCTTTATGCCGAGCGGGTCAGCCCAGAGTCGGCGGAGCATTTCAATATTGTCGCTTGGCTCAATTTTGACAAAGCGCGGCGGCCGAACGACCCAGCCAGGTCGGACGCGAACGCTGGCCCAAAGCGCAACGCGTTGAACGGCTGGGATAGAGCCCCAACCGCGGAGGCCTGGTCCGCTAAACACAACTCTGTCTACCCCTTCCGGCGGACGGTCAGATCCGAAAGCGGTCATGGTCACAGCGCCGCCCATTGAGATCCCAATGACAGCGAGGGTCGCGTCTGGGTGTTCTGCGCTCACCAATGCGACCGCCGTACGCAAGTCTTCACGCATAGACTCCTCATCGGGCCACTCACCGCGCCCATAGGATCGCCCAAACCCGCGCTGGTCATAAGCGTAGGTTTTTACTCCCCGTTCCGCCCAATAAGGGGCAGCCATGTGGAAGGCATTGGCGTAGTCATTCATGCCATGGACGCCGACAATCACGATTTCAGGGTCTTCCGCTGTCTCCCAGACAGTGAGACCAAGCTCAGCGCCATCATAAGTGATGAGTCGATCATTCTCCGGGTCAAGCTGCGGCATAAACGGGGTCTCCGAGACCAAAGGTTGCAATGTGGCGGGCGTCACGCAGGCGGCCAGCATGCCGAACAGGCCCGCAATCAGGATAACAAGGACTGCACTCGCTTTCGCAATTCGGGCAAGAGTTCTGTTTCGAACCATGGGTTGCGCTTTAGCCATGCATTGTTTCTCCAACTCGGATGAGGCGTAACGATGACGCCCTGCTCTAAAAAGCTTCGCCACTTTTGGACCGTCGCTGTCAAAGTCTTTTCGGTCTGATCCCCGATATGCCATTTTTGTGCGTAACCGCCGATCAGGATTTTTAGCTCGACCTGGGGGAGTTTCTCAAACAGCGCCGCATGCCATGTTTCAGCGCAGCGCTTCATCGGCGGGATGTCCGCGCCATTCTTATCATAGCCCGGAAAACAAAAGCCCATGGGCACGATCGCAACTTTGGCAGGGTCGTAGAACGTGGCTTCATCGATTTGAAGCCAATCGCGAAGGCGATCACCCGACGGGTCGGTAAAGGGGCGCCCCGACTCCATAGCGAGATTGCCCGGTGCCTGCCCTGCAACCAGGATTTTGGCCGTCTCCGAAACTTGCAGGATTGGGCGGGGTGCACGTTCAATGTCGGCTGCGCATAATTGACATGCCCTGATCTCGGCTACGAATTTATGGAGATCAGTGCTCATAAGGCTATGTCTTCATTCATCAAACAGATTGGCAAGGAGTAAGGACATGAGCGACCTGATCGAGCAAATCATAAAACCGCGAGAAAAGGACCTTGGGGACGGCTTCGTTGTGCGCCGTATTCTGCCTTTTCACAGTCGAAAAATGGTGGGGCCTTTCATATTCTTCGATCACTTCGGGCCTGTCGATTATGCACCCGGCAAGGGGTTTGACGTCCGCCCACATCCGCATATTGGGCTTGCCACGGTGACCTTCCTTTATGAGGGCGCGATCCAACACCGAGACACAATCGGCAATGATCTTGTCATTCGCCCGGGCGCTGTAAACTGGATGACGGCGGGACGCGGGATCTGCCATTCAGAACGTACTCCCGACGAGGAGCGCGCAACAGGCCAGTCGATGCACGGCATCCAGACTTGGGTTGCGCTGCCGAAAGAGTATGCCGAGATTGCACCCGACTTTGTGCACCACCCAGCAGAAACTCTGCCTGAATTCGATCTTGGCGGCGCACATGCCCGCGTTTTGGCGGGAGATGCGTTCGGTCATTCCTCTCCGGTCGAGTTTCCGTGGGGCATTTGGTATGTCGGCGCCGACGCCGATAATGGTGCAGAGTTTACAATAAACGCCAATGAAGCTGAGGAACGCGCGCTCTATGTCGCGTTCGGCGAGGCGATCATTGACGGCGAGCTCATCGAAGCGGGCCAAATGGCGATCCTGCATCCTGGCAAAGACATTCCTGTCTCGGTCGCCATCGGAACGAGATTCATGCTCGCCGGTGGGCAGCCTATGGATGGACCTCGCAAGATCGAGTGGAACTTTGTCGCCACAGACACTGAACGCCTTGAGCAGGCAAAAGCCGACTGGCGCGCATCTGCGGCGGGCGGCTGGACGGATACGCCTTTCACGCTACCAGAAGGAGAGGATGACTTTATCCCGCTGCCAGGAGACTAAGCCTTGCTTTCCTATCAACATGGATTCCACGCAGGTAATCAGGCGGATGTTTTAAAACATGCGATTCTACATGCTGTATTGACGGCAAAGGCTGAAGCCAACGATCCCCTCCTCTATGTAGAAACACATGCCGCGAGAGGGTTCTATGATCTCCACGGAGCTCAGTCGAAGAAGACCGCTGAAGCAGAGCGCGGTGTCCTCGCCATGCCGAAAGCCAAGCAGGCCCCGAACGCTCTGCAACCGTGGCTAAGGCATGTGCAAAGCAAAGGGCCCGGCTCATACCCAGGCTCACCCGCGCTGGCCACGCAATTGCTCGGCGAAGCGGCGCGCATTGTGCTTTTTGAACTCCACCCCGCTGAACACAAAGCGCTGTCACAAGCGCTGCGAAAAGACGAGCGCGTGCAAATCCGAAAAGAAGACGGCTATCGCGGCGCCCTCAGGCTTCAGCCGCGTCGGGGCGAGCAGATGTTGATCATGCTTGATCCAAGCTATGAAACTGACGCGGACATGGACGCACTCGCCAATTGGGTTCCGCGTGCGATGCGCAAATGGCCGAAGGCAGAGTTCTTGATTTGGTTGCCTCTTTTTGCCGACGGACGCGAAGAAGACTTCGGTGCGTTCCTCTCGTCGTTGGACGAAGGCTTTGTCGCAGGCAGCCGATGGGACCGAGAGTCCGATGACCCATCCGCGCTGGAAGGGTCGGCTATGATTGGGCTACGCATTGGCGGCGCGGCAGCCCGAAAGTCATTCGCGATCTCGGCCGAGTTGGACAAACTTTGGCGCGCATAGGGCGTTGGGCTTGCCTTCGCGAATTGTCCTCGTACTAATTGCTTCCAACTTGAAGGAGTAGATTGGTGAACCTGTTATCAGACCGTCTTTCGAAGACAATTGCGCGCGGATATAGACCCAGAGCCGTCTGAAAAACA
>JBCBGJ010000055.1:0-10001 GCA_038526925.1 Pseudomonadota bacterium | reverse complement strand
CCTGCTCGTGTTTGTGACGTTCTGACGCATTAGTTAGGTCGACACTACGCCCAGACAAGGGCAAACGTTAAAAATACAGTCGAAAGTTCGCGCAGATGATACTGACCTCAGAGCCTCCTAAAACAGCTCGCCAAAAACGCGGCAATCTACCTGTTCTGAGCGTGTCGACTTGGTCAGACTTTCAAGCGCAATCGCGTCCGATAGAGGACGCTATTCTATGGCAGCGTTTCCTACCAAAAGCTGTTCAAGACTGGCTTGATCAGATCCCCGAGACACGCTTACCCAGCGCTCGATATCGTCTAAAGCCCGTCGATGTGGGTTTCTGCCTTGCCAAAGTGTTTGGGGACGCCGGTCATCCAGGCGATCCAGCTCTGTCTTGGCTCAGCCAAGACGTAGGACGTCTTGCTCACTTGGTTGCAGACATAAACGGAGTCTCCAGCGTTCGTCTGCGAATTGAACCTGTGTTCGACAATGCCTGCCGCAGGTTTCACGTCGATAATGTCGTCTGCAGATTGATCTGTACCTATCGCGGACCCGGCACGCAGCTCAGCCTTCATCCGGGAAAAATGGATGAGATTGAGACGATCTCAACGGGTGCGCCGATTTTGTTGAAAGGGAAGCAATGGCCGCAAGGCGATAGTATCGGATTGCATCATCGGTCACCTCCAATTGAGGGCACCGGTTTGTCGCGCCTGGTGCTCGTGCTTGATCCTGTTCACGAAGATGACGAAATTGGAACTTCTTATGATCGTAGATTCATCCCAAACTGAATCAGATCCTCGGTGAAAAGGCATGTCCGTAATGAGAGCGCGAATATTTTGGGTAGCTACAGCGCTCGCGATTGTCTCAGCGTGCGGAGCGCAGCGAGTTGAACCAACTCAAAGCATCGTAGAAGCAGATGCGCCGCCTCCTATTCCGGAAGGGGCAGAGACCGTGGCGTTCGAGCGCGTTGCAGACACCGCAGTCGATCCTGAAACGACACAGTCTGAAACCACGTCGCTGAACACTCGATATTGGGGCGTCAAAGAAGGCGATCCTCTTCCCATCATGTGGGAAGATTTAATGCCGGAAGGAAGCGAAGAAGCGCTGATGAAAGAGTATGAAGCGTTCTATGCCATGCTTGAGAAACGCTACGCTGCAAACTCTACATCTTTGGTTGACGCGGATCCATATGCTCGGATCGAAGAAGGGTCTGAACTAGATTTCATGCCGCAACTCGGCAGTTTCGAAACAGTGGAAGATTTAGACGGCGTCTTGATCCGCATGCCTGGCTATGTCGTGCCGTTTGATTTTTCGACTGACAGCAAACATCGCGAATTTTTGTTCGTGCCGTATATGGGAGCGTGCATTCATACACCGCCCCCACCGCCCAATCAGATCATTTTCGTGCGGGCTGATCCGGCCATCAGTATCTCGGATATTTGGGCGCCTTATTGGATTGAGGGAACGCTGATGACGGAAAAAACAGAGAATGAGTTGGGCAACACAGCTTACGCCCTCACGATGTCGAAAATCGAAGACTATACGATGTGATAGAGCCCTGTTCCCGTATTATCGGGAGCGCAAAAAAAAGGCGATCCGAAGATCGCCTGTAGTCCCCTTTGATTGAATAGAGATGTGCGGGATCTAACGCCCCGCCTCATCTCGCAGATCTGTCTTAGGACAGAGACAAGCCCAAAGCGTCTACCGTTGACATTGTCAGGTAGCCGATTGGCAGCCCGTTTGCGCGCTGGAATGCTTCCATAGCTTGCAGGGTTGCCGGACCAAACTGGCCATCTGAAGGAACCGGATATCCGGCATTTGTCAGAGCCGCTTGAATTGAACTGATCGTACCCGACGTTGCGTTGGTTTCACAAAGAACCTGGCGCCATTCCAGACCACCAGCATTTGTGACAACGCGTTTCTCGACAGACTTATAAGTCGCCGGGATTTCGATACGCTCTTCAAACGCTTCTGTAACGAGCTGCTGGCGCGTGACAGTTTCATAGACGGCTGGAACGACTTCTTCTTCCACCCGAGCTGGCTCAACCACCACTTCTTTGGTCACTGTTTTAGTCACCGCCGGAATGATGCGAACGTCAGTGCGCTCTGCGGATACAAGGCGAGTTTTGGTAACCGTCTCGTATTCAGCTGGCACTTCAACGCGGCACAGCAATTCACCGGTTGCGAGCGCAATTGTGTCATTTGCAGAAACGTTTTCACGATCACGCCCGTACAGGCCGTCACCCTTTTTCCAAGTTGTATAAGCCTCACGAACCAAGACTTGCTCGGTGTAAGTTTCATACTGGGCAGGGACGACGACGCTTTCTTCGCGCTCTGGTTCAACGACAATCGTCTCAGTGACGGTTTCGTAGACAGCGGGTACCATTTTGTAGATGGTCGACGCTTCTTTCACCAAACGCTGTTCAGTGACGGTTTCATAAGTCGCTGGCACAAGTTTGAGTTCAAACGAAGCTTCGCGGTCGACGACCTGCTCAGATTGAACGGCAATTGTGTCTGGGACCAGAACCCGTGCATAACACTCACCGGCGTTTGCATTTGGCGGCATGTCAGCCGCTTGACCATGAGCTACCATCGCGATCGCCGCAGTGGCGACCGATACGCATAGATACTTTCGCATTTTTTATACCCCTTTGTTTTGCGGGTCACAAACGTCTGGCCGGTCATTCTGACCCGGCGCCGCCTCCATAACGAACACCATTAACCATACGTGTCGCCCGCGCCTTGGGTTTTAAGCGCGAGAATGAACGGAATATGAATGTTCGTTAACTTTGCGCAGAGAGCACGATTATCGACGCCTCTAATGCCTTGATAAGAAAGGAGTTAAATATGCAGCGCATTTGCAGCGCGCTACACTTGTATCGCGGTAAAACTTGAAAGGAATCAATCTCTTGATCGCGTGTTACTGTGCAGAGTAGGTCGCCTTAAACGTGTGGCAAGACTCCCGCGGTGCGGGCGTGTCCATACCGAAAACGATTTTCCATTCACCACCAGTTTCAGCGAGCGTCATAGTGTTCACGCCGCAATTGGCGATCGTCCCGTTTACCGTGATCACGAATGGAGCCCAGACGGTTGACATATTCCCGAAATATTCGGTTTTGACCTCGAACAATTCCTCATGCGCAGCGCCGACCTCGAGTGTCCCGACCCAGCTTCGCCAATCACCCAATCCATCCTGGCTAACACGACCATCTGGCAAGACACGCCGAAACACGCCGTCTTCGAGCATGACGCGATCGATCATATCCACATCGCCTTGATACATACCGCGCATCAAAGAATAGACTGCATTTTCAGGCGTCGACAAATCGACCGGCCCAAGCATTTGTTCAGCTGTCTGAGCCGTGCTCAAACCAGAGGCGAGTGTCATGATTGTGGTGAGTGCGAGCGAACGCATGCTGGTCCTCCAATAGATTCTTGGCGCCGTTGACGACGATGAAGCAGTTCTAAGCGCGAAGCGCTGAGATGACAAAGCAAGCGGTCATTGTTACTGCGATGGGCATGCCGCCATTTCATCTTGCCTTTCCTGTTCACGACTTATCAGCCGCACGTCAGTTTTACGGAGATCTACTTGGCTGCGCCGAAGGGCGGAGCAGCGAGCATTGGGTAGACTTCGATTTCTTTGGTCATCAAATCGTCGCGCATCTCGCGCCTCAGGACTGCGTGGATGCAAGCCGGTCTGGGGTCGATGACAAGCAAGTGCCGGTTCGGCATTTCGGTCTCGTGTTAGATTTGCAGACCTGGCGTGAGCTAGCCGACCGGTTACAGGGCCAAGTCGACTTTATTATCGAGCCCTATACGCGGTTCGAAGGAGAGCCTGGCGAGCAAGCGACCATGTTCTTCGCAGACCCGTCTGGCAACGCGATAGAGCTCAAGGCCTTTGCGGATATGGACCAGTTGTTTGCCACTTAGCGAGCTTTAGTCGCCCTCACCTGGGGCGGGACTGAAGAACTCAGCGAGTTTATTTGTCTTTTGCGCGAACTCTTCGCGATCGGCTGGCGGCTCTTTCATCCGTGTGATATTCGGCCAAACTTTCGCATAGTCCGTGTTGAGCTTCAGCCACTTTGCATCTGGCTCATCTTCAGTATCAGGCTTGATCGCCTCGACCGGACATTCAGGCTCACAAACACCGCAATCGATGCACTCATCCGGATGGATGACGAGCATGTTTTCGCCCTCATAGAAGCAGTCCACGGGACAAACTTCGACACAATCCATGTATTTGCATCGGATGCACGCATCCATCACGATATAGGTCATTGGCGGGCTCTGTATTCTCTATTGCAGCGCAGCACATGGCTTTGGTGCTCTAACAAGTCAATGCACCGGACTGTCACGGTGCCTTTAGTTCTGCTCTTTTCTTAGCGTGTGCACGGGTCACATCGTCGACATGGAGCAAGCTTGCGACATGGCGAATGAATGATTCCTCGTATTTGCAGGCCTCGCCGTCCGCGAAAGAAACGCGATAAAGGCCCTCAACCACGCTGGCACGCTCGCTTTGCTCAAGCGTTTTGACATGCCGCGTCAGAGCATGGGTATCGGTGGCCTCTTCGGCGATCATTTCACCGCGTTGCAGCACTTCGTCCGCGCGGTCTGCGTTCATGTTGAAGCTCGTGACCAGTATCTCTGCGATCATATCGCTCTCTAAATTGGCGTAAACGCCGTCAACGAGGGCGGCTTCGACCAGAAGGGCTGCAGCCGCTTCGTGTGGGTCGAGGTCGCGGACCGGAGCTTCGGGACGGTCACTGCCAAAGATGCGAGAAAGGAATCCAAACATGATGGCCTTATGCGCTTTGTGGCAGGCGTCTGTAAAGAGTTTGAGCTTCGGCGGCTGGACCGCGTCTCACGCCAATGTCCAAAATTTCAACGGTTTCGATGGTTTTCGCCTTGTAGAAGGTTAGAACATCGCCCGGACCTACCCGTTGTCCTGCCTTGTCGGTTTTACGCGTTTGGCCGTGCTTGGTGATGCGCACACCCTTTCTGCTAACATAATCGGTCGCGATGGCGCGGGTTTTAAAAAAACGTGCGCGCCAGAGCCAGATATCAACGCGTACGTCTTCGGCGCTATCCTCACTCATTAGCAGGCTTTTCAGCCTCAGGGGGTGGGGCTTGCGCAACTTCAGGAGTCGTCGTTTCGGCCGCTGTCTCTGGTGCAGGTGTTTCCGGAGTTGGTTTCGCCTTTTTGGGCTTGCGCTTTTTAGGCTTCGGCTTCGGCTTTTCCGGAAGCAAAGCTGCGAGCGCAGCAAATGGGCTATCCGGATCTGGTTCGCGGCGCGCGGGCCGGCGATTGTTTCCGCCTTGCGAGCGTGGTTTTCCAGGGCCGCGATCGGGACGCTTGCGCTGTCCGCCTTGAGGCGGTCCGCCCCGAGACTTGTTCTGAGGTCGGCTTTGTTTGCGCGCAGCACGTCTCTGTTCTTGCGCTTCAAGGTGAGCTTTGGATTGGAACCGCCACAGCTTCACGGCGCCTGTTTCTGGGTCCTTTTCTGCCGGTGCGATGCGGAACCCTTTCAGCACATTGTGAAAGTCTTCCAGCGGGCAAGAGACCATGGAGGCGAGCTCCGGCGGGATTTCAAACTTGGCTTGATCCGCTTCTTTGCGGCGCTTGGAGAGTTCCCAGCCGAGGCGCTCTGCAAGGTCAGCTCGCACAGCGCGCTTGCCAAACCGAAGATAGCCCTGCGCCGCCAGATCCTCATCTGGCCATGACCCATCCAGCTCGAAGCTGCCAGCTCCCTCGGGCGCAGTTTTGCGGTCCCTGCCATCGGCTAGCGTTTGCAGGAGCGCAATTAGACGCTGTGCTGCAGGCTTTTGCGCATCTGGGACATGCGCCGCAATCCGGCCTGAGCGAATGCCAGCGTCTTTCAGCTTTGTGCGATCTTCTGGGCCGGGCAATAGAGCGCGGTCTTCGCCGCGGAGGTCGCACGCGGCGCCAGCTTCTAGCAAACGGAACGCAAGTCCCCGGGCGAGGCCATCTAGCTGTGCCTCATCAGGCGCAAACTTGAGCTTGAAATGAGTTGGCAGGCGTTTCTGAATTTCCGCGCCCAGCCATTCGTTGAGCCGCGTTTTTGCGGCATCTTGCTGGTGGGCTTCAGCGTCCTGCCCGCCAATCAAGATGGCCGACGGTGCGAGCCAATGCGGACCCGCGACGAGCTGTGCGACAGGAGCTTCGTTCCAGACGATCTGAGACGTATTATTGATGCTGAGGGCTGTTTCCGGCGCCCCGGAAATGGCCTTCAACCGCTCGGCAATAATTGGCTCAAGCGCCTGTATTGCGGCGCTGCGCAGGGTTTTGCCTTCTAGCGTGGAGGCATTCGAATCTGGCTCGAAGGTAAGGCCGACAAGTTTGCCGACCATATGGCCCTCGATGGTTACTTCCCCAGTATCGGAAACGTCAGTGCTCAAGAGGTCTTCCCTTTTTAGCCCCGCAATCAGGGCTGTTGTTCGTCGATCTACAAACCGCTGCGTTAGCGCTTCGTGCAGCGCATCTGACAAGCGATCTTCGATGTCCCGCGTTCTTTCGCGCCAATAAGCCGGATTTTCAAGCCAGTCAGAGCGAAAACTTGCGTAAGTCCATGTTCGGATCATCGCCAAGCGTTGTTGCAACAGCCCGATATCGCCAAGCGTATTGTCGAGCGCATTGAGGCGCTCATCCATGGCGGCGTCACCCAGGCGCGCGTCCGGATCGGCGAGTGTTTCGGCAAGCCCCAAAACGAGACGACCATGACCTTCGTGACCTGCCTTTCGGAAATCAGGCAATCGCGCCAGGTCCCAGAGACGGTGAATATTGCGCCGGCCACGTACTTCGGGACCAATCGCTTCGTCTTCCGCCATCCGGCGCAGAACCCATTCATCTAAGCCATGTGGATTTTGCCGTAAGCTCGGATGCGGGCTCGGCCGCGCTAGGCTAGCGATCAGGGTTTTGATCGAACGATAGTCGAGATCGCTATTACGCCAGCTGAGATCCACAACAGAGTCATAGCGGTGATCTTCGATCGCACGCACCAGCTCATCTTCAAAGGGGGGGCAATCATTGGTTTCGCCAAACTCGCCATTGTCTCGGAACCGTCCGGCACGTCCTGCGATTTGGCCAAGTTCGGCAGAGCTCAACCAGCGATGGCGCCGGCCGTCGAACTTTGCCCGCCCCGCGAACGCAATTCGGTCTACATCTAGGTTGAGACCCATTCCGATCGCATCGGTGGCCACCAGGTAATCGACCTCGCCAGACTGATAGAGCCCCACCTGTGCATTCCGCGTCCGCGGACTAAGCCCGCCCATAACAACCGCACAGCCGCCTTTTTGCCGTCGAAGCACTTCGGCAATTGCATAAACTTTATCGGCGCTGAACCCGACAATTGCCGTACGTTTTGGGAGCTTGGTGATCTTCTTTTGCCCAGCGTAGGACAGTGTCGAAAATCGCTCGCGAACATCGGTTGAAATTTCAAAGTCCAGATCGCGAAGAACGTCGCGCATGGTTTCGGCGCCGAGTAGAAGGGTTTCCTGTGTGCCGCGCGAATTAAGGATCCGGTCGGTGAAAACATGGCCTCGATCCTCGTCTTCAGCGATTTGGATCTCATCAACGGCCAAGCACTCCACGCGAACATCCGTAGGCATGGATTCAACAGTGCAGACCCAGTAGCGGGCTTGGTCAGGGACAATGCGCTCTTCGCCTGTCATGAGGGCGACGGCGCGTTCGCCCTTGGCTTTGACCACGCGGTCATAGACCTCCCGCGCCAAGAGCCGCAGCGGCAAACCAATCATACCGGTGGTGTGCCCCATCATACGTTCCAACGCGTAATGGGTTTTCCCGGTATTGGTCGGGCCGAGGACGGCTTTCAGGTTGGCCATATAGGTTGAGTTTCTGGGGAGGGATTCGCGGGAAGGCTAGGATTTAGGGCAGATTTCAGGACGATCTATGTGCGTGTTCTGTAGATTTCCATCTTCGTCTTCAACTTTAAACCTTCTGACCCATTCAGAGTCACGCTCGAGCGGTTGGTAATCGCTGGTTAAGTAGAGACGCAATTCGCGGCGTAGTGGACAGCCATTGGAGCGATGCCCCAAATCGACAGCGACCAATCCTTCTGGCTGCCAGGTGTCAAAATCAACTTGAATACGTGGACGCAAATGAGATCGATTGCTTGCGACCAGAACTCGTGAGTGATCCAAGTCTGCGAGATCCACCCCTTCGGCGTAATTCTTAGGACCTGAATTGAAGCGCCACAAAATCAGAGGGATCTCGAGGTCATCCTTCAAATAATAATCGATACCATGCCAAATCTCGCGTTCATCAACGACCAAGGCGGTGGGTTGAAGGCGTTCTATCTCGTGCGCGAGCTGTTCACTGAGGTCTTCCCAACCGCGTACGCGCTTCAGATCATTGTCACGCCCAAGCGCCGCGCTCCAACTCGGCGGGGCCATGGCGAGCGTTATGGCGAGTGTTCCAACAATCACTTGCAATCCAATCCCGGCCCAGAAAGCGGGGCGCCAGCCGCGGGCGCGGAGGATAAAGCCGCCAATGAAGACGCTTGCAGCTGGGTAAGCGGTCGCGGCCCAATTGGCATGGGCTCGGGACAAAACCGCTTGAACCGCGATGATGATCAAGACGGGGATGATGAAACAGGCGAGCCAGGTCTCTTTGGCGCGCTGCGCGTGCGCTGCATCACCGAGATCAGCGAGTTCCGGCTTTGGGCGAAGAAAGATGATGCCAGTGATGAGCGCGATGAAGGCCACTGGACCAAAGACGCCCATCTGATCGCCGAGGAATTTTGGCAGGTGGTCCAAATTAAAAAGCTCACCGCCAAGGTTTGCATTGTCGACCGTGTGGCTGACCGTCTTGAACTCATTTGCGGCATTCCAAATCATGTGCGGCGCAAATACGGCGATGGCGACTGCGATGAAAGCTGCACCTTTCGGACTTAAAACAGCGGCACGCGTCGGTTTATCGATGAGGCTGGTCAGTACGATGCCGATGGCGAAATATAGCATCGCGTATTTTGAAAGAAAGCCGCACCCAATCGCTGCCCCGAGCGTCACCGCTCCTAGCCAGCCTAGATCTTGCTCTCGCAGTCGCCAAAACAGATAGAGCGCGAGGCACCAGAACGGAAATAGGACCCCGTCCGTTGAAATGACCCCTGATGATAGAATGATCCCTGGCATCAGCAGGTAGGTGATGACAGTGAACAGCGCCGCCGTGGAATTGAACATACGCCGTGCGAGCAGGAACAGTATGATCGCGGCGACCGCGTGGAAAATTGGCGCAAAGAATCGAATCGCCCACTCCGAATCTCCGAACAAAGCCGTCGATCCATATATGACCCAGGCGATCATCGGGGGTTTGGAATAGTAACCCCATTCGAGGCTCTGTCCCCATCGCCAATACTGAGCCTCATCGGCATAAAGCTCGAGAGGCGAAGCGGCGAGCAACACCATGCGTACGGCCAATAGGCCCGCAATCAGGCCAAATGCGAGCAATGCGGAACGGTCCTGGAGCTGTGAACTCTGGGTCATAAATGTCCCTTACGCGCCTATGGAGCGGACATAAACCCTTCGCCGCATGTGTGGCTTATTTGCAATGCCAACCAGTTGAGTCAGACCTTTCAACAATGTCTTACAAGACTGTCACAAAACTGTTGTGCAGTGCACCTAAGGGCTCGCGAAGTAGTCGCTCGTGCATCGAGATCCGTCTACGTTTAGTGGCAAATTGAGGGGAAACTCATGTCCAACTGGAAACTCCTATCCGGTGTGGCCGCCGCCTCCATGATGACCGCAGCGATCGTCGCTCCGGCAGAGGCTCAGGTTACTACTTCTAGCATTCGTGGTGATGTAACAAGCGAGACGGGCGCAGCCGTTTCGGACGCGACGGTTACGATTACGCACACGCCTTCTGGCACAGTCTCGACAGCAACAACGAACTCTAGCGGTGTCTTCTCGGCACGCGGTCTTCGTGTTGGTGGTCCTTACACAGTCGTCGTTCTGAACCGGCGCGAAATCGCCGCCGCCAATCGCGA
>JBCBGJ010000054.1:0-10167 GCA_038526925.1 Pseudomonadota bacterium | reverse complement strand
GTTCGTAATCGTCACAAACCAAAAGACAAACGGCGTCCCATTGGGCGGGAGCAAATCTAGCAAACGCAATACAATCGGCAACGGCGCGCCGCCAAACGCGATCAGACCGACAATCATTGCGCCGCGCTTCTTTCCGATCTTGCGAGACACCAAGGGTGCGAGGACAAGTCCGATCGCGGCCGCTACGAATGTTCCGAGGAACACCAGGCCCGTCTGAATATCGGTAAAGCCCCAGAAATAGGTGAAAAAGTAAAGCGAAAGGCCAGCTGCGACACCACTTGCCACGGCGCCGAGCAAGGCCGCGATGAAAAGCGCGATAAATGAACGATTGGCGAGCGTTTCAAACACTTCACGAAATATGGTTGCGATTGTCATCGACCTGGGTGGCGGGGGCTTTTTAAGGTGCGGTATCCGCGAATGCGTCCCCACCGAAGAGACCATGATTGACACAAAGATCATCGCTGAGCCGATCAAGCCATAGAGGACGTAGGCGTCTTTGTTGAACCGGCCGTCGCTAATCGTATCGGTTACAAAGGCTGGAAACATAATGAAGAACATCAACACCGTGAGGGCATTGGCACCTGTCCAGGCGCAGAAGAATCTCAGGCTAAAAATGGCGGTGCGCTCATCATAATCCTGCGTCAAATCTGGCACCAAAGCGCTGCTCGGCGTTCGATAGAATGTAATCGCTGTTCGAACGATCACGGCCAAGCTCAGGACATACCAAAACAATACGGTTTGACTGGCATTCTCTGGCGGCGACCATAAGAAGAAAAAACTCAGGGTAACCGGTATCGCCGAGGCATACATAAAGGGATGTCGCCGCCCCCAACGCGATCGAAGATTATCTGACCAATAGCCAACGACTGGGTCGCTTACAGCGTCAAAAATCAGCGCGATGAGAATGGCCAAGCCAACCAAGCGCGCATCAAGACCAATCACTTGGCTGTAAAAAATCAATAGAAAGAAATCAAAAGCCCCGGTCGTGACGCCGCCAGCGACCGCCCCCAGACCGAATGTAAGTTTTGTGCCTCGCCCCAAAGGCGGTGGCGTCAAATGGAGCGCGCGCGCGGGGTCCGATCCGAAACTGCGCCCTTCAGCATTCGTTTGAGTTATCTCGTTTTGTGTTTGCACAAGATGAAATCCGATTGGTAGCGGGTTGCTTTTCGCGGAAGGGGCTTTATCGGCGCAACCGATCGACTCTCGGTGTTGCGCATTTGGTTTCAGTATAATGGCGTTAGCGCCCCTGATTGCCGCCGGCATGCGCTGGAATTGTGCACACCGCTTGTTTTTTTTATCGTTTTGTTAGACACTCCAAGGTAATTAATTATACTGATTAATACACTGCATTAGGAAGATAACGATGCGAAAGTCAACTCGCCAAGATACCAGGTCCGCCTTGATGCAGTCGGCGGAGCGCCTTTTTTCTGAGAAAGGCATTGGCACTGTATCGGTAAAAGAAATCACATCGGCGGCGGGCGCGCGCAACCTGAGCGCCGTACACTACCATTTTGGATCGATCGAAGCGCTGATTAAAGAGCTGTTTCTCGAACGGTATCAACGCATTGAGCATGATCGGTTGGTACGCCTTGCGAAAGTAGATGCGTCTTCTTCGGATAATCGTTTATTCGACCTGCTCTATGCCGCAATTGCCCCCTTCCTGGAGACATGTTTGGACGAGAAAGGACGGCAATATGTTCGTTTCGTTATTCAGCTCACGCATGATCCACGATTTGATGTCGCTGAAATTGTTGCAGAGGCAGAGAGTGTTAGTGTCCTGACACTCCGCGGCCTTCTTGTGGATTGTTTGAAACATTTGCCGGCAGAAATACTTGCGGCGCGGTTAAGACAAGGCTTTAAAATCAACATGCTTCAAGCAGCCGACTATGCCCAGCTCGTAGAGGATGGATCAGCTCCCCCTATTGAAGATGCTATTCGCGAAGCCGCCCATACTCTGGCCGGATACTTGAACGCTCCAGCAAGCTAGCGTCCATACTAGAGAGGGCTTGCTCGATCTCAGGAAAGCTGATACTCAGCAGAATTAATGCAATGCATTATTATTGCGGGTGGTACGAACGTACTGGAAGCAACGATCCGTCGCGGTCGTCGACCAGATCAGAAATTCCTCCCGCGCGCATTATATTGCTCAGGAGATTCAGCCTATGTCGTCGTCGCAACTGCTCGATAAAGCCGCCATCAAAGACAAATATGCCAAGGAGCGGGCCAAGAGACTGCGGCCGGAAGGCAATGCGCAATATCAACGTCTGGAGGGGAAGTTCGAGTCATATGCAGGCGACCCCCATACGCCGCTCTGCGAGAGAGATCAGGTTAGAGATCATGTGACGTTTGCGTTCATCGGTGCGGGGCTTTCCGGACTGGTGGTTGGTGCCCGATTGAAAGAAGCCGGTATCAAAGACGTCCGGCTTATAGAAAAAGGAGGCGACGTTGGCGGCACGTGGTATTGGAACAGATATCCAGGCGTACGATGCGATACGGCGGCGATGATCTACCTGCCTTTGCTCGAAGAAACGGGCTATATACCCAGCGAAAAATATGTCCGCGGGCCCGAAATTCTCGAACATTGCGAACGGATCGCCAATCATTACGATCTGTACGACAAAGCCCTTTTTCATACCGAAGTCCATTCGCTCGAATGGCAAGAAGCTCAACAAGTTTGGCGAATTAAGACATCGCGTGGAGACGATTTCACTGCAAAATATCTCGGCATGGGTACGGGTCCATTACATGTTGCGAAGCTTCCGGGCATTCCCGGAATCGAAAGTTTTACGGGCAAATCCTTCCACACAAGCCGCTGGGATTATGAGTATACGGGCGGCGATGCTCATGGTGCGCCCATGGACAAGCTGACCGACAAGCGTGTGGCTGTCATCGGCACCGGCGCGACGGGCGTCCAGTGCATCCCGCAGCTCGCCAAAACCGCCAAGGAACTCTTTGTTTTTCAGCGCACGCCCTCTTCGGTCGACGAGCGCCGAAATCACGCCATTGATGACAATTGGATCAAGGCGAATGCCAAACCCGGCTGGCAAAAACGTTGGATGGATAATTTTGTTGAGAACATGGGCGGCGGGATCCCATCCGAAGACCTGGTCGATGATGGCTGGACGGAAATCTCACGCAGCATTCGTGAAAAGATGTTGAATGGCACGCCGCCCTGGCTCGCCCGCCTTGTCTTGCGCACACGCAAGGTCTTCGGTGCATCGCCGTCGCAAAGAAGCACAGACCGCGTGCGCGCCGCGTTTGAAGAAGCAGACCTCGAGAAAATGGAGCAGATCCGCGCCCGCGTCGATGCGGAGGTGAAGGATGATGAGACAGCGCAAAACCTGAAAGCTTGGTACTCGCAGCTGTGCAAGCGGCCCTGTTTTAGCGATGAATATCTGCCGGCGTTTAATTCCCCAAACACAACGCTCGTGGATACTGATGGCAATGGTGTCGAGCGGATCGACGAGACGGGCCTCGTGGCTAACGGTACGCATTATGAGGTGGACTGCATCGTCTATGCGTCAGGCTTCGAGTATGGCGCAAATTTTCAGCTCAAATCAGGATTTGACCTTACGGGACGAAATGGCCAGCGCCTTTCAGAGCATTGGGCGAACGGGCTGAGAACGCTACACGGGCTTCATATGCACGGATTCCCGAATGCGTTCATGATCCAAATGAACCAAGGGGCGAATATGGCTTCGAACATTCCGCATAACATTGTCGATCATGCGGCCACTGTTGCTCAAGTCGTCTCTCACGCTGAAGCGAATGGATTTGCATCTGTTGAACCCACGGCAGAGGCTGAGGCGGCATGGGTCGAGCTTATCCTGACCAACCAAGGCTCCCTGATCGGGTCGACGGAATGCACGCCGGGATTTTGGAACAATGAGGGACAGGGCTGGAGCCAAGAGTTTCGACAAGCCCAGGGCCACCCCGGCGGCGCGCAAGGTTACTTCAAACACATTCAAGCTTGGCGCGAGGCCGGTGATTTTGAAGGCTTGGTCTTTAGTGCAGCACCAGCGAACGACGCTGTGCCGGCACATGCCGAACTGGTCAGCTAAGGTTTAAAGGTAGCTCCTATGTCTAATGTAATCGACGTCTTCTGGTCCTTCCGAAGCCCCTATTCTCGACTCATCACAGCCGATCTTTTGGATCTCCAAAACGACTACAATGTCGATATACAGGTCAGACCGGTGCTGCCTCTGGCTATTCGATTTCCGGAATCACTCTTCAATGTCGATGACCGACGTGCGCCGAGATACATCGCGATGGACAGCCAGAGACGCGGTGAAATGCTTGGCAGACCGATTATCTGGCCAAATCCCGACCCGGTCGTTCAAGACTTCAAGACGATGACGGTTTCATCTGAACAACCTTATATCTATCGATTGACCAAATTAGGCGTGGAAGCATCGCGGCGCGGTAAGGGACTGGAATTCATTCACCACGTCTCAGACCTGATCTTTGGCGGGACGCCTGAATGGGACCGAGGCGACAAATTAAAAGACGCCGCGGCAAAAGCCGGCGTGGACCTAGCGGAGCTCGATCAAGCGATTGAATCTGGCGATCATATGAGTGAAATTGAAAGCAATCACGAGGCCCTCGACGCCTCGGGGCATTGGGGCGTTCCAACTTTGGTCTTTCGAGATGAACCCTTCTTTGGTCAAGACCGGGTTGATACCCTGCGTTGGCGTTTGGACCAGAGCGGATTGTCCAAACAAACATGAGAGGCTGACGTGCTGCATACTGATTCAAAGCAGGCAGACAGACTGCCTTTATGGCTGACCATTATCATCATTCTGGAAACGCTACCCATGTTTATCGGGCCAGTGATTGCGCTCACCCGTCCAGCGATGATGGGGGGTCCGGAGGCTGACTCGATCAATCAAGCAGCTTACATTTACGCCGCTCGGAATGTCGCCGTCGGGATCGCTTTAATCGTCGCCTTTGTGCTCAAAAACAAGCACATGCTGTTCGCCTTGATCCTGGTTAGGCTTCTGACCGATATCGTGGATCTGCCCACGCTTTTGTACTTTGGTCTGGCTTCTAATCAGATCCTGGTGATCTCAATCTTTGTCTTCTTGTACTACATTCCGGCGGTCATCGCGCTGAGATTTCTATGGGAGCCGTCGCGAAGAGCCGCGCAGTAACCGACAAGACCTGAAACAATCAAACACCATAAAAACGATAATAATCGACCGGGAGAAAAAAATGTCAGACCCCCTATTGCTGGAGCGCCGCGGCCCCGTCGCGATCATCTCGATCAATGACGCGCCCTACAATCGCATGACTCTAGAATTTATGGACCAATTGGAACGCACGGTTGATGAACTCGCCAATGATACCTCCGTGCGCGCCATCGTGTTCACATCAGAGGGCGACCAGAATTTCTCTGTCGGAATGAACCTCAAACAAATGCGCGACGGCATCGCAGCTAAAGGCAGCATTGATGGCGTATTCGACCAACGCTGGCGTGTCTTGGATAAGATCGAACGCATGGGGAAACCTTCAATCGTCACCCTATTTGGATATTGCCTTGGGGGCGGGTTAGAGCTTCCCTTGGCCTGCCACTTTCGGTTCGCCGCGGAAGAAGGCGCCCAAATCGGTCTCCCGGAAATGGATCTCGGCACCGTGCCCGCATGGGGCGGTTTAGCGCGCTTACCAAGATGCGTCGGGCGTGATCATGCACTTGATATGATTTTGCGCGGCAAAAAGGTCTCCGGTCCCGACGCGCTTCGTATTGGCCTGGTCAGTGAGGTCTGGCCCCTCTCTGAGCTGAAAGAAAGAGCGATTGCCCTCGCCGAAGAATTGGCATCCATGCCGCGTTTGGCCGTCAAATCGGTCCTCGATGCGGTGATTGGATTTGAAGCAAAAAGTCTTTCCGAATCTTTGGCGGATGAACGCAGAGCTGTGCACGCCAATGCCCGAACCGCCGATGCGAAAGAAGGCATGATGGCGTTCATAGAAAAGCGGGACCCGGTCTTCAATCAAAGCGATGATTAGCAGGCGCGCATAAGTCCGACTGAAAGATGAGAGCCGTTATCGCGACCCATGAGCCTTCATACAAACCCCTATAGTACTCGAGCAATTCGATGATCCGCTACATAATGAGCCTCATAATATGTTTGGTCTTTCTGCCTCTATATTCAGCGGCGCAAATTGATCGCCCCAACTTTGTCGTGATTGTTGTAGATGACGCCGCGCTGATGGATTTCGGTGTCTATGGCGGCGAAGCGTCGACCCCTCATATTGACGATTTGGCCGCAAGCGGGATGCTTTTTAAGCAACACCGCGCCACACCGTTTTGCGCCCCAAGCCGCGCTATGCTCATGACCGGCTTAGACAATCATCTCGCTGGCTTTGGAACCATTCCAGAAGTATTGCCCCCTGAGCATCGTGGCCAACCTGGTTATATGATGGCGCTTGAACCTGGCGTCGAAACCATTGCGACAAAGCTCAAGCGAGCCGGCTACCGCACCTATACGACTGGCAAATGGCATCTCGGGCATGGACCTGGTGAATTACCGGATTCTCATGGTTTTGATCGCTCTTTCGTCCTCGATGCCTCGGGCGCGGACAGCTGGGAAGACAAGCCTTACTTGCCCTATTACAAAGAAGCGCCATGGTTTGAAGATGGAGAACCGGCGGACCTGCCGGCGGAGTTCTACTCTTCGACCTTCATTGCCGACACGATGCAGGCTTATCTCGAAGCAGATCAAGACAGCCCTGAACCGTTTTTCGCCTATCTGTCCTTTTACTCGAACCACATTCCAGTCCAGGCGCCGCGCGAATACACTGAAAAATATATCGACACCTATGAGAGCGGTTGGAATGACCTGCGCCAAAATCGATGGCAACGCGCGCAAGCGCTTGGCCTCGTGCGAGACGGGGCACCGCTTGCGGAGCAACCCGAAACGATCCCGCGTTGGGAGGCGCTGACGCAGGCCGAACAACAGATCGCCGCGAAGAGCTTAGCCGTTCATGCCGGAGCCTTGGAAGCCATGGATGCTGAGCTTGGTGAGTTCATCGCCTATCTCAAAAGTACAGGACAATTCGAAAACACTGTCTTTGTTGTTTCATCTGACAATGGACCAGAAGCTGGCGACCCGTGGGGTACGCAGCTTCAATTCTGGTTCGATCTCATGGGATATCATCGCAACTATGAGACGCTCGGGGAAAAGGGGAGCTATGTCGCAATTGGATCAGGCGGCGCGAGCGCAGCCGCAGGCCCTAATCACTTGTTCAAGTTTCACGCAGGCGATGGCGGCCTTAGGGTCCCGCTAATCCTTTCAGGGCCCGGCATACCGGTTGCTGAAAACGTCAATGTATTCACTTTGATGGCCGATATTGCACCGACTTTGTTAGACCTCGCCAATGTAACCGACACACCGCCCGCCGGCACCAAACCGTTTACAGGTCGCTCCCTCGCGCCGCTTCTCAATGGCGCCGCCAATTATGTCTACGGCCCCGAGGATGCTGTTGGCTTCACCACGTCTGGCCAAGCAGCCCTGATCAAAGGAAACTACAAGCTTGTCCGCAATTTGCCCCCGCATGGCGATAGTGTCTGGCGCTTGTTCGATCTCGCAGAAGACCCCGGCGAAACCATGGATCTGAGCGATGTTTTGCCTGATTTGAAAGCGGAACTGATGCAAGACTACCGAGCTTATGCGGACCGGGTTGGGGTTCTGGAGCTTCCCGAAGGGTATCAGGTGGAACGACAAATCGGTCGCAACGTGATGGCCAAACTTTGGCAGTATTACTGGCCGTGGATTGTCGCAGCGGGCATCACGATCCTCGCGCTTTTTGGTCTGCTCCTTTGGTCTCTTGCCAAGCTTACGCTCGTCGTTCGACGGCGTATGGCCGCAAACGGATAATACTTTAGTGAATTGGAGAAAAGAATGATTTGGGTTGCACGTATCACAGGAACACTGGTCTTCCTGTTTTCAACGCTTTTGGGCGCGGTGGCTTTATTGAACCCGCATCAAGCCGCAGAATCCCTCGGCCTCGCACCCTTGAGCGATATGGGGCGAAACTCGGTCCGCGCAGATATTGTCGGCTTTGCCTGGACGGCTGCTTTCCTGAGCGCGGGCGGACTGTTCGCTGGTCGCGGGAAATGGTTTTATGGCGCGGCTATAGTGTTTGGGATTGCCGTATTCGGGCGCACCTTCGACGTGGTGATCGCTGGCGGCGCCGCTGAAGCTCCCCGCGCAATTATCGTGGAACTCATCGTCGTGGTGTTTGCCTTGATTGCTGCACGATGGTTGCCGTCTTCTCGCTAGATCCGAAGTGACGTGCATCTTTGGCATCAGCACGACATCTGCTTGTCCGACAAGCTTAAAGTTGCCCACCGCAATCCGACAAAAGGGAATTAAATCATGCGTCTTTGGATGAAAGGCCTGATCGGTCTCGTTATACTCACAGTCATTGGCTTCGTCGGGTTTCGAGTGTTTCAAGATGCGATCATGTGGCGCATTTTTGATCGTGCGATGGAGGCTCGATTTAGTTCAGACCCTGCAAGCGACCAAGCCGATGGTTTGCACGTGTACATGTGCGGGACAGGCTCACCGGCGCCCGACCATAAACGTGCTGCCACCTGCATCGGCGTAGTCGCCGGAGACCAGGCTTTCATCTTTGATTCTGGGTCCGGCGGAATCCGCAAGTTGACCCGGATGCAGTTCCCAATGGGACAGATGCAAGCCGCATTCATCACCCACCTGCATTCAGACCATATTGATGGACTGGGTGAAATGATGCTGATGGCGTGGATCGGTGATAATGCATTTCGCTCCGAGCGTCTTCCGATCTATGGCCCGCGCGGGACAGAGCACGTCGTTCAAGCATTTAACTCAGCCTATGAGTTCGATCGTAGCTATAGAGTTGCCCATCACACTGCAGCAGGCGCAAAGCCGAGTGGTTATGGCGGAACGCCGCAGGATGTTGTGCTTCCAGCCGGCCCATCTGCCAAAAAGGTAATATACCGGAACGAAGATGTGATTATCACCGCCATCCGCGTCAGTCATGCACCTATTGAGCCGGCCTTTGGCTATCGCGTGGACTACAAGGACCGTTCGATATCCATCAGCGGCGACACAATCTATCATCCAGGCTTCGTAGCCGCATCCAAAGGAGTCGATGTGATGTTTCATGAGGCTGAAGACCCTGAAATGATAAATCGCATGGCTGCGGCTTTGGAAGCAAGCGGGCGGAGTGTCACCGCGGAAGTGTTGACCGATACGCTCGACTATCATGCAACTCCTGAAGACGCAGCCAAGGCAGCGGCGGAGGCGGAGGCGGCAGAATTAATCTATTATCACATTATGCCCCCCGTTCCGTCACCGGCCCTATACTCGATTTGGCTTGGCGACGCTGATAAGGCGTTCGACGGTAAGATCACCGTCGGTGAGGATGGGATGCTGATCAGCCTGCCGGCAGGATCTGACAAGATTATCAAAACCAGAGCTTTCTGATCGGAATTGGCAGCGGAAAGCGCGCCTAATCGATGTCGCCCAGGCAAATCGAATGTAAGCGAGCATATTCGAAAATGTGCCGGTTTGGATATGATCGTGTCCATATCCAAGTCCGAACTCGTCGTTTTTGTTAACCCGGCAGTTTGCGTGACACCCGCGCCGCCTTTCAAACCGCAACAGGTGTAGATGATCCAGAGACTCGCCAAAGACATTTGCGTTACACAGTTTGACTCACCACCACGATAGATTTGCCTATTTTTGTTGATTTGTCGTGGGGTTGCACAGCGGCAAAAGGTGTAACGCAATTGTAACGCAGACTACGGTTTTTTGCGGTTTTGCGTGACACTCTGCGATCTCGGGTGAGCTCTAATACCTTGTTTTTTATCTTTAATTTTCTTTATGGATTTCTCAGTTTTCAACTCATAAGTGCGAGTTCGAACACTGAAACGAGAATCCAGGCATGCGAGTGACCGATCAAACAATTTGGTCCAAAACGGCGCGATAAATGGTATTAAAAATCATCAAAAAAGGCTTCTCGAACGATTCGAGAAGCCTCTAAAGAAGTAACCCCTCGATATTGAGCTTCCAAGGATAGGCCTGAGGGGTGTTGTTGATCTCGACTTAGGTGCACAAGTCCTAACGGTCAACTAATTTTGGTGATTTTTAATACCATTTATCGCGCCGTTTTGGACCAAATTGT
>JBCBGJ010000053.1:0-10175 GCA_038526925.1 Pseudomonadota bacterium | reverse complement strand
GAACGATGCGGACTTCCGCCAAGATGAGACATTCGGCTTTATGGTCCCAACCGCCCTTGAGGGCGTGGATAGCACGATCCTCAACCCGCGCGATACTTGGGAAGACAAAGCCGCCTATGACACGCAAGCGGCGAAACTTGCGCAGATGTTTGTCGAGAATTTCAAAGTCTATGAGGCGCACGTCTCTGCCGACGTAAATGCGGCGGGCCCACGGGCGACTGTCGACGCGTAAAGACGACGCAAAACAGATCAGAAAGGCCCGCTCCTTACCGGAGCGGGCCTTTTTGTTTCAGCCCGCGAGAAAAACCTACGCAGCCGCGTTTCGGCGCAAAATGATTGGAGAAATCGCGGCCAAGACGAGGCTCGCCGCGACGCACCAAAGACTGAGAGCGAGCATCTGCGTTGGCAGGGTCACACCCTGATCAATCAAATAGCCGGTCAGTCCAGGACCAATCGCCGTCGCGGCGACACTCGCAGCAACCGCGATGGCGCGAACAGACCCCAGATTGCGGACGCCGTAAACTTCGGGCCAGAGCGCGCCGACCATGGGCGCGGTAAACCCGTAGCTGACCCCGACCAAGAACATGAACGCATAGATCCCCCAAAGCGGCGTCAGCCAGCCAACCGCGAGGCAGGCCAGGCAAAGCGGGACCAAGAAGAAGGGCAGCAATCGGATCGCGCCAAACCGGTCTATCAACTGCCCACTGATCAGAGAACAAGACACCGTGGTGATCGCCATGACCGGAAACGCCGCCGCAAAAGCAAGCTCATTATAGCCGCGCAGCTCGATCAAATAATCCTGATGGAAAAAGATCGTGGTCCCGATAAAGGGCGGCGCCAAGACGCCGGTGAGCAGCGCATAGAACATTGGGTCCGCGGCAACCTGCGCGACCGTTTTATCGGGGCCGAGACGCGCACTGGCGAGATCTGGATCCGTGCTTTGCGGCGCGCGTTCTACGCTCCAGAGGTTCAGCACCATTGGCAAGGCAAAGAGTAGCAAGAGCGCCGCGCCGATGAGCCATCCGGCTTGCCACCCAATCGTCACGGCCACCGCTGTAAACGCGATGGGCAGCAAGGCTTCACCGGTTTGGTGCCCTGGGACGATCAAGGAGGTCGCCCGCCCGCGATTGGCGACATACCAGCGCCCGATCTCCGTGTAGGCCGTATGCGTCATCATCCCTTGGCCAAAGAGGCGCAGGGCATAGAGCGCGACGACTAGCAAGATAAGGGACGGTGAAAACGCCATCAACACACATGCCGCCGCAAGCGACGGGATGACAAAGCGCGCCACTTTCCAGCCGGGCATATAGTCCAGGACCCGACCTAGGAAGGGTAAAGTCAGGGCGCTTCCAATCGTGGCAATCATATAGATGCCGCCAAACTCTCCATCACTCAGGTCAAACTTGGCGCGTAGCTCCTCGCCCGAGAGCCCGATGAAAAAAGTCTGCCCGAAAGACGAGAAAAAGGTCAGTAGGAAACCGCCAGAAATCCACCTTGCATTGTCGCGCAGAAACCTAAGCATCAGCGCTCGGGCGAGCGGAAACGGCATCGTGCCAGCGTTTTAGGTGCGCAAGCTCTGGATCATATGGCACCCCGACCAAGCCGTTCGCGAAATCCAGGCTCGCCAAGAGCACCGCATCAACGACGCTATAGGCCTCGCCAGCGATAAATTCGTTGTCCGCGAGTTGATCTTCCAACAGCTTATATCCCATCTGAACGCGTTTGCGGTTTTGGTCTGCCGCTTCTGGAATTTGTTTGATCAATCGCGCCGTCAGCGGATGCCCGTGGATCCAGACCATGCCGACCGGGACCATAAAATTTAACTCAACCCGGCGCAGCCACATCTCGATCACTGCTTTCTCAAGCGGCGTTGTCCCGAACAGTGGCGGGTCCGGATGCAGCTCTTCAAAATACCTGCAGATCGCCACGGATTCGGAAATACAAGTCCCGTCTTCGAGCTCCAAAACGGGGATGCTTCCGATTGGGTTTTTCGCGAGGAATTCAGGGGCCTTTTGCTCGCGTTTGACGATATCGGTATGGACGAGCGGCACCGAGATGCCTTTCTCGGCGAGAAAAATGCGGACACGTCTTGGGTTAGGGCCTGCTTTGTAATCGTAGAGTTTCACTGCCTACTAAGCCTCCAACACAATCACGCTGCCATTGCGGCCATAGTCCGGCTCGCCGCGATGGTTGCGGCGGCGATTGGAGAAATAGTCGTCTTCTAGCGCACATGTATCTAAGCCGAGATTGTCCACCGCTGCGATCCCCTGCTCTAACAGCACAGCCTCAACATAGCCCGTGAGGTCAAAGTGAGAGCGATCGTCGTTGCCAGCGACAAATAAGCGATCGGTCCATTCCTGATCGCCGACAAACGTATCGCGAAACTCTGGGCCCACTTCATAGCTTGCCTGTTGGATGGCTGGGCCAATCGCGGCGGTAATGCCTCCGCGCGTTGCGCCAAGCGCTTCCATAGCGTCCAGTGTGGCCTCGCAGACCCCCGCGATCGCACCTTTCCATCCCGCATGGGCTGCGCCAATGATACCTGCCTCGGTGTCGGCAAAGAGAACCGGCACGCAGTCGGCAGATAAGACGCAAAGCGCCAAGCCCGGCACCCTCGTCACCATAGCGTCGGCTTGAGGCCGGGTTCGCCAAGGCTCAGTCACGGTCACGACTTTTGCGCTATGGACCTGAAAGCAAGAGAGAAGCTTCTCTGCGCCGAGCGCATTTCGGATACGGTCGCGATTGTCACGAATATTCTGTGCTTCGTCGTCGGACCCTTGGCCGATATTCAAACTCTCATAGATACCGCTTGAAACGCCGCCTTTACGTCCAAAGAAGCCGTGCTTCACGCCAGAAACGTCGGACAGCTTTGAACTGATGGCATGTGGCGGCGCAGTCATAGACCGCACCTAATCGAGCTTGAATGTGAATCGCAAGCCTTATCGTGGCGCGCGCTTCGCCAGAATGCGTTGCAGGGTCCTGCGATGCATATTTAGGCGCCGCGCCGTCTCAGAAACATTGTGACCGCACAGCTCATATACACGCTGAATATGCTCCCAGCGCACACGGTCTGCGGACATTGGGTTTTCAGGTGGCTCAGGCAAACCGTCACCAGAATTCACCAGCGCACGGACGATGTCTTCAACGTCAGCCGGCTTCGCCAAATAATCGACCGCGCCAGCTTTTACAGCCGCGACAGCAGTTGCAATGGCGCCGTACCCTGTGAGGATGACGGCCCGCGCTTCAGGGCGATAGCGGTGCAATACCTCGACCACGTCGAGACCGGACCCATCTTCAAGCCGCAGATCGAGCACAGCGAACGCTGGCGGGTTCAAACGCGCAATGTCACGGGCTTCAGAGACTTTGGAAGTCGCCGATACGAGAAAGCCGCGCTGGGTCAGCGCCCGCGCGAGACGTTGCAGAAATGGCCCATCATCGTCCAAGACAAGACAGGTACGATCCTCAACATTCTTGAGGCTTTCGTGCAGTTTTACTGTGACTGGAGATTCCATTTGTTGCTCCTTCAGCCGCTAATCTAAGTTGTTTTCCGTATTGTCCAACGGCTGTAATTCAGTTCTAGGCCATACGGCCTGCACAATAGCCCCGTGGCGAGGTGCCGCGCGGTTGCGTGTCGCAATCCGGCCGCCTGTGCGTTCGATGAGCGTCTTTGCAATAAAAAAGCCAAGCCCCATATCGCCGCCGCCTAACTGCGCTTCTCCGCGCTGAGAGACATAAGGTTCACCGAGTTTCGGCATGACTTCAGCCGCAAAACCGGGGCCATCATCCCGGATGGTCACGATGAACTGGGTATCTGTCCAATTCGCGACGACGCGCACCTCCGAGTCGGCAAAACTCACAGCGTTTTCAATGAAAGCGCCAAGGGCGTGTAAGATTTCGGGGCTGCGGCGGATCGTTGGAACTTTCTCCTCACCCGTCTCGACTGCCTCATAGGTTACCCGAACAGCGACCCCGAGGCCCTTGTGCGGGGCAGCCGCCTCTTCAACCAAAGCGCTCATAGGCATGCGTGCATGGACGATGTCAGAAGCCTCACGTGCCCGGCCAAGACGCTGCAAGATATCGCGGCAGCGTTCCGCCTGTTCGGCGAGCAGAGCCGCATCCTCTCGGTGCTCACTGTCCTCGGGCAACATCGAGTAGAGCTCTTTCGAGACCAGATGGATGGTCGCGAGAGGGGTGCCAAGCTCGTGCGCCGTCATCGCAGACATGGCGCCGAGCGCTGATAGTCTCTGCTCGCGTGACATCACGACCGCAGCGGCGTCCAGGGCGCGCACCATTTTGGCTTCATCCTCATTCACCCGCTGCGCGGAGAGCGCGAAGAAGACAATCCCAATGCATAGAGCAGCGAAATGCCCACCTTCAAACAATTGCGGCAGGCTGAGCAACTCACCCTCACGCCAAGGCAGTTCCAATGCGAAGATCGGCATCAACGCCGCCATCCCAATCGCGAGCGCCGAGATCATCGCGGTGTAGCGCCCTCCTAGACTCGAAGCGGCAACGGTCACGGGTGCAATGAGGAAGAGTAGAAATGGATTTGAGAGCCCACCTGTCAGACTGATCAGAAAGGCCAGTTGAACCACATCAAAGCCGATTTGCAGCGCGGCTTCCCAACTCTTGAGGAGTTGTGGTCCGACAGCCGCGAAGGATAGAAAAACATTTAGCCAAGCCGATGCTGCGATCACCGCTAAGCAAAGAGAAAGCGGCAGACTAAACCCAAGGCCGAAGTAAACGAAAAGAACCGCCAACGTTTGCCCCGCGACCGCGAGCCATCGCAACGTCATCAAAGTTGCAAGCCGGGTTCGCCCCTGCGCCGCGCCAACATTCGATAACCCCTCGGGCAGCAAGCTGACCAAAGCCTCGTCCATTCCGGCGCGGGTTGCGTTTAAGTCTTCCAAAATCTCAGCCCTCAAGTGCGGCGACACGGCCCCTTACCATAATCCGTAAGCTTGCACATAACATCCGCATGAAACTGATTCAGTCTGTCTCACTTGGACTTGCGGGTGTTGCGCTGGCCGCCTGTAGTCCATCCTCGCAAAGCCCTTCTGCCGGAGGCGCTCAGGCCGGCTGCCTGACACGGGCCTATGACACAATTGGGGGACCAATAAGTCTGATCTCACATACAGGCGAGCGGGTCACAGAGGAGACTTATAAAGGCGCCCCAACCCTGATCTATTTCGGGTTCACATTCTGCCCCGATATTTGCCCAGGGACGTTGGTGGCTTTGAAGCGCGCTTATGACGTGCTCCCAGACGGCATAGACGCGCCGCAAACGCTTCTAATCACGGTCGATCCCGAAAGGGACACCCCAGAAGCACTTGCCGCCTATGTTTCAACCGCTGCCTTCCCGGACAATTTGGTCGGCCTCACCGGTACGGATGAGGAAATCGCCGCGGCTGCTGACGCCTTTATCGCTCAGTATGAGCGAATTGAAACACCGGATAGCCTCGCGGAATATACGATGGACCACACATCCTTGCTCTATCTCATGGACGAGAATTGGCAGCTGAAGACCTTTTTCGCCGAAGCAGATGCGGACCCTGAGTACATTGCGCAGTGTTTGACGCAGCATATCGGCTGAGTCTAAGCTGTCGCCTCGACGGAATGGGCCTCAACGTCTGTTCCGGCGAGGTGAGCCGAAACAATCGTGACCGCCGCGGACCCAGACGTCACGCCAAGCTTTGCATAAGCCCGTCGACGGAAGGTGTCAGCGGTCGCAGGCGTCACGCCCATACGCGCTGCAATCTCGCGCTTTTTCAAGCCCGCCCCAATCCACATTAAAAGCTCGAACTCGCGCCGGGACAGGCCCAGATGCTTACGTGTTTTCTCACAAGGACGATGCAGTCGCAGCGTATAATTGCCGACCCGAAACTCATCGCGCGATTCACCGCTTTCGCTGGTGACCGAATTAACCATATCAAAGTTCATATGCGCGCGCTTACTCTGTTCCGCCCAGAAAACAAGCGCATTAGACAGCAATTAATATCATAATACTGTTTTTGATAAAAATTTTCTAGTATTTTTTTATTAAATACTTCTCGTTAATTATATAATCGCCGACGACATCGGGAGATTCGCGATGTCTACATGACACCGGATACATTCAAAGTCAGGTCCTTAGAGCGCGGCGCAAACCAAGAATGAAACAGCAATGATCCGCCAAGCTGCTCCGTTCGTGCGCCGCTGCCGAGCTTAAAGCGCCGTAAACCAGGGTTAAGATCTGATCGCCCCAAGTCCAGCATCGCGAACCCGCGCCGCCCTAGATCACTCATCACCTTCCAAAGCAGGCCATTATGCGCGCAGTATTTACGCCCAAGATCGGTCGTCACGCCGGCCTGATATGTTGCCGCGCGCCCGTGCTTTAAGATCAGCATTGCCGCAACGGGCTGACCGTTCTCTGAAGCGGTATAGAGCCGGGCCTGACCCGGGTTTGCTTTGGCATATGCCAGCAGGAACCCGGTCGGGTGGCTTCGATACTTGCGGGATGTCTGTTGAGCCGCTTCAGCCTCTAAAAACCAATTATGCCGGGTCGCATCGAGCGGTTGTTCCGTGATGATGACCGGCGACCGTTCGGCTTTCTTCAGCTGATTTCGCCATTTTTGATGTAGCCGCGCGCGCATTATCTCTTCGTCCGCCAAATCAATCAGCGCGAGTTCTGCACCGCTCGCAATCTGCAAACCGCCCATTTTCCCAGCTTCAGCCGGTGCATTCACAACCAGCGGACCAGACAGTGTGCGACGCACCTCAGACAGAACGGCGCTTATCGCATCTGCGGTCTGACCTGTGGGGCCACGCGACAAGAGATGGAACTGTCCGATCAAAGGAAGCTTCCGGCTTTGCACCAAGCATGAGCCAGTTTGCGTCTCGAAGCGGGTCACCGGAAGTTTGAGCAGTTTGCACGTGCGTTCAAACGCTTCGGATTGGGTCAAAGGAAACACAAAATCGGTCATCGATGCCAACCTGCGGTTGAAACGCTTCACAATTGGTTAAGACTTTCACGGCCTCCTGTCCGCCTCAGGCTCGGCGCGTTTCCTGCACGCCAACTCGCGTCGCTGGAGTGTTTGGTTGGCTTTACTAACCACCAGACTTATGTTGCAGTGCACCAAATACGGGAATGGGCTATAATGCTATACACGCTTGTAGAAATGAATCGCGCGGCCCTCGCGCCTATGCGTCTGCTCGCAAAGGGCACGATGCAGGCGCTCGAGAACCCGCTCAACCCGTTCTCAAATACAAGTCTTGGCCGATCAACCCATGCCGCCAGCAGCGTGTTTGAACGTGCTACGCGGTATTATGGCAAACCGGAATGGCAGATCCTGAGCACGGAGATTGGTGGCAAAACCCATGCGGTGACGCCGGAAACAAGCTGGTCGACGCCTTGGTGTAATCTGGTCCACTTCGCCACAGATGGGGTTCCAAAAGATCGGCCGCGCCTATTGATCTGCGCGCCGCTCTCCGGCCATTTCGCGACGCTGCTTCGTGGTACCGTAGAGGCCTTCCTTCCGACGCATGAGGTTTACATCACCGATTGGACGGATGCGAAAATGGCGCCGGTTTGGTTCGGCCGTTTCGATCTTGATGACTATATCGATCACGTCCGCGGCGCGCTTCAGCACATTGGCGGCGGCGCGCATGTGGTCGCCGTCTGTCAGCCTGGCCCGGCGGCGCTCGCTGCGATCTCGATGATGGCTGAAGAAGGCGATGAGGCTCTGCCCGCCACGATGACCTTCATGGGCTCGCCGATCGATGCCCGCAAATCACCAACCGTTCCGAACCTGCTCGCCGAAGAGCGCAGTTTCGAATGGTTCAAAGACAAAATGATCTACACCGTGCCAGCGCCCTGGCCTGGCATGATGCGGCGGGTTTATCCTGGCTTTGTTCAGCTGACGAGTTTCATGCACATGAACTGGGATCGCCATGTTGATGCTCAGGCCAGATTTTTCGAACATTTAGTCGAGGGCGACGAAGATAGCGCGGAAAAGCACCGCACCTTCTATGACGAATATCTCTCTGTCCTGGACCTCACAGAAGAGTTTTATCTACAGACGATCCGTCGCGTCTTCCGGGAACACCGCCTGGCGCGAGGTACGTTCCGATATCGCGGCGAGCGGCTGATCAATCCAGGCGCAATCAAATCGGTCGGTTTGATGACGGTCGAGGGTGAGAAAGACGATATTTCAGGTATCGGCCAAACCCAAGCGGCGCATGACCTCTGCACGGGAATCCCGGAGAGTATGCAAGTTGACTACATCCAACCGGGCGTCGGCCATTATGGCGTTTTCAATGGTAAGCGTTTCCAAGAGGAGATCGTTCCTCGAATCAACGATTTTCAGGACATGATTGCCGGGCGTTAAGTGCAGTTCACCGTATATTTTGCCTGTCTTAAGGGCAAACTGTCCGATCTTTAGGCGTTTGCGGCCAGGATCGACGAATTTCTATTAGTTATATCATTTTCTGATTGAGCTTTAGTTGCAGTTGGAATTATTTGATCAGGTGCGCAACGGAGCGCGTTTAGAGATCCTGATTGGCGTCTTCCATGGCGACGTCAGGTGCTCGGTCTGAGCTGGGCGCGTCTTCATGTTCCTTCCGCAGTTGAAGCACGTGAACGGCTCAGACCGTAAATTATCCCCCCCGTCAGGATGAGGCCAATGCTCACTGCAACTTCTTGCGGACGCTCAATCGCAACATAGGCCAGGGTCCAAATCGTCAGCGCGAGATAGATCATCGGCACAAGCGGGTAGAGTGGGACGCGAAATGGACGCGCCAAATCCGGCTGACGCCAGCGCAAAACAAAGACGCCCATAACCGCGAACAGACTGTTCAGGGCCAAGGTGAAACCAGCAAAAACCAAGACTTGGTCAAAGGTCGCGGTAATCACGAAGAGCAAAGCGAGACCAGATTGAACCAGGACGGCCGTTGTTGGCATCCCATCAGAATTCGATTTTGCGAGGAAGCGGAAGGCACGAATGTCTTGCCCAACGACTTGCAAGACGCGCGGGCCTGCGATTGTCATCGCGGAGACAGTCGAGATTAGTAGGATGCCGAGAATAGCGCCTGTAAACATCGCGCCGGTCTGTCCAAACACATAGCGCGCGGCGATAACGCCAACTTCGACTTCACCCACCAAAAGCTCCATTGGCGTGGTGAGCAAGAACACCGCGTTGAGTAATATATAGAGCAACATCACGCCAAACGCTCCCGCGAACAGAACGCGTGGCAAACTTCGCTGCGGGTTCTCTAGCTCATCGGTCAGATAAGTCGCGACATTCCAGCCCGTATAAGCATAGCTGACATAGATCAGAGAAACGGCGAACGCACCGGATGTCATCGCGCCTATATCGCCCGCTGCCGGCAATAGGCTCACCGGTTGATAGTCCGCAACGAGAATGAGGCCCGCAGCGCTTATCGCGAGGATCGTCACAACTTTGATTGCGGTGAAGATCGTCTGAAACGTTCCGCTAGTCTCTCGTTGACGCGTATGGATCAGCGTCAGAATGACAATCAGCGCCACAGCGAGCCCGCGCTCCATCCAATTTGTCATCTGCTCGGACGCTTCCGGCAACAGAGAAGACGTCGTATAGGCACCAAATGTCATGGCCGCCAAAGCGACAGGTGCCGAAAATCCTACCGTCGATGAGATCCAGCCCGACACGAAGCCTGCGCCGGGGTGATAGATGCGGCCTAGGAAATTATACTCCCCACCCGATCGCGGCAAAGCTGCCCCAAGCTCAGCGTACGACAAAGCACCGCAAATCGCGACAATGCCACCAACCACCCAGAGCATAATGAGCGCAAATCCGGATTGTAATGTGACGAGCTGAAAGCCGAGACTGGTGAAAACACCTGTCCCAATCATGTTTGCGACCACAACCGCCAAAGCGGTCATCGGAGAGAAATAGGTTTTCATCCCCTTAGCCGTAAGCATCCTCCCCTGGGTTTGTCCACTCAGGACCGGGCGCGCGATACAAGATTACATGCAATGATTGAGACGTAGGGATAATATCTTTTTGTCCAGGCGTTTCGTATATTCGGCCAAATTCATCACCGATGGAGGTTCCGCTGCAAAATCAAGTGAACGAAAATCAGTTGCACTTCTCAGCAACGCAGCGCGGCATCATCGAAGTGCCATCCGCTCATGTACGCGACACACCAAGCGTGCTTTT
>JBCBGJ010000052.1:0-10245 GCA_038526925.1 Pseudomonadota bacterium | reverse complement strand
GTCGAAGGCGTCACCTATGATGAGACCGTGCCCGTATTTGAAGATCATCACCGCATTGTTGAGTTGGCTCTCGACGACTGCGCCCTGTGCAGCTGCGTAATGGTAAAGCAGCGGGATCGCTGCATCCATTGAAGAGGTCTCGGCGCCGTGTACCCCATAATTGATCCAAAGAACCATCGGCGCAGCATCGGCCTCAGCTTGGCCTTCAAGGCGTTGCAAATGTGTTTGGCGAATTGTCTCTAAGTTCGTGTGATTGTCGGGGCTGGTCACCGTGAAGGTCAGGATAGGTCGACGTTCATGCGAGTATCCGATTGTTTCCACGCTGATCCGATCTGATCCCTCAGCAATGTCCCGTAAGTAAGCCAGCATGTCGCCATAACGAACTGGACGCTCGCCAATCTCATAGCCGGCATGATCTTCAAATACGGGCACGGTCTCATCATAGGTGACGCCTTCGACCTGGAAAAAATTAACCGGCTTCGCGAGCGCGGGCTGAAAGACGACAGCAAGGGACAAGACGGAAAGAGCAGTAAAAGCGCGGCGCAACATGGCGGCTCCTCTTAGGATACAAGTTCAACATGCACTTATACGGAGCAATCGCGCGGTCAAGCACGATCGGCCCAGACTTATTACGCCTGCGATCAAATTCATGCCATCTGCACATAGGGATATGCAGAGATCGAATTTACGAGTATCTGCGCGCAGATTGAACCTTGCCGACTACCCCAGATCGCGCGGGATGTTTCAATCGCATCTGAAAGCCAATGGTCTCGGCCGACTATCACGAGATGGGATCGGCCAGCCCGTACTATTTCCACCCTGGTGAAGAAAAGCGCCGCAATCCGCTCATCCCGGAGCGGGCCCGCGAACTCACGCAAGGCATTGGCGAACGCCATGCCGCATTCATGGACAGTGAAGCACGCCTTTACTGGACCGAGAGCGGCTTTGACAATTTCTATATCGGGAAAGGGTCAACTTATCCGCAAATCAATGGCTCGCTTGGTATCTTGTTCGAAGCAGGCGCTGCGCGTGGCGGCGCGGTTGAAACGGAGCGAGGCCTCGTTGAAACAGCTGACAATGTACGTACGCAATTCCGCACTGCGCTCACCACCATTCAGGGCTCGCTCGACCTACGCAGCGAGATCACAGCCTATCAGCGCGATTTCTTCGCTGAAAACGCGCGTCAGGGCGAGAACACCAACCAAGCGGGTTGGGTCTTTACAGCGAAAGGTGATCCAGAACGTGCCGCGCGGTTTGTGCGCTTGCTCCGGATGCATGATCTCGACGTGCGGCCATTGAGAGCTGACGTCACCGCGGACGGACAAACCTATTCTGCATCGACAAGTTATTACGTTCCGATGGATCAGATCAACAATCGGATGATCCGCGGTATCTTTGAACGGTTCACTGAGTTTGAAGAAAACGTTTTCTACGACGTCTCCGGTTGGACGTTGCCATTGGCTTACGATCTTGAATATGCGTCTGTTAGCGCGCGCCAGATGCGCGGTGCGATTTCAAATGATATGGCCGCTGGAGACTTCAAAGCGGCACCAGCGCCAGACCGCGCGCCTTATGGTTACGTTTTCAACTGGTCACATACATACGCACCGCGCGCTCTAAATAGAGTTCTCGCGGCGGATTTGATGGCCCGCGCAACGATGGAAGAAAGCGCAGTCAACACCACGACTGGGACCGTTTCGCTGGGCCGCGGCGCGATCTTTGTGCCCTTGGCACGTCAGGATGCGACCCGCGATGAGATCTACGCGATCATGCAAACTATCGCGAGAGAAGATGGCGTGCAGGTCTTCGCCGCAACGTCCGGCCTGACACCCGTGACGGGCCGTGATTTGGGCGCATCGAGCGTGTTTAGGTCTCTGAAAGAGCCACGCGTCGTGCTCGCTTATGATGGCGGTTTGTCGCGATATGATGTTGGCGAGCTCTGGTGGACGCTAGATTATCGGCACCGCGTGCCGGTTACGATTGTGCACAAAAATCGCCTCGGATCTTTGGACTGGGACGAGTATACACACTTGATTTTGGCAGGCGGGTTTCCGCGCTTGGCGGATCCTTTGGCTCCGACTTTGGATGAAACGCTGACCGAGAGCGTCCTCGGCTGGGTGGAGCGCGGCGGGACCCTGATCGCGGCGCGAGATTCGGCTTTGTGGGCGCAGGGCGCCATAGAAGCTCGAGCTGCCGCAGATGCCATCGACGGTGAGGCGGAGCAAAGCTCCGATGACGCCACTTCGGACGATACAAGCGAGAGCGCGCCAGAGCGCTTGAACTTCGCCGACATGAGCCTGCGCGATGCAGAGCATGTCATTGGCGGGGCGATCTTCGCGGCCGACTTGGACATTTCCCATCCTTTGGGATTTGGCTTTGCTGACCGCGACCTGCCGGTGCACCGCAATGTTTGGTTCACGCTAGAGCGACCGGAGGGCAATCCATATGCTGTTCCAGTACAATATAGCGAAGCCCCGCTCCTGACGGGCTATGCGTCAGAGCGGAGAATTGAGGAAATCGCCGGAACACCATCTGTCGTTGCGCACAGATTGAAGCGCGGTGCGGTCGTCTTGATGGCAGATAATCCAGTCTTCCGTGGAACATATCCCGGAACTGAGAAGCTTCTCATGAACGCGATATTCTTCTCCGGTCTGATCGACCGACCTCGTGGAGATTATGGAGTTGAGGACTAGGAAGCTTGTTCGCTAGAGCGATCGCTGGTGGGACCCAAAGGAGACATATTAGATGTCAGTTTTTGAAGATGTCGTAATTTGTGAACCGCTCAGGACCCCTGTTGGGGCGTTTGGCGGGGCGTTCAAAACAGTTCCGGCCCACGAGCTCGCGACACGCGTTGTGTCCGAGCTGATGGACCGAACAAAGCTCCCCGGTGATGCGGTCAATGATGTTGTCTTCGCAAACTGTTATCCGACCATGGACGCGCCTGCGATCGGGCGGGTCGTGGCGCTCGATGCGGGATTGCCGGTCACTGCTGGCGGGTTGCAGCTCGACCGCCGGTGTGGGTCAGGCTTACAAGCCGTCATATACGCCGCCATGACGGTCGCGACCGGGGCCGCCGATCTCATTATCGCAGGTGGCGCCGAAACGATGAGCCGGGCGCCGTTCTATTCCTCTGAAATCAGGTGGGGCGTTAAAGCCCCAAACATCCAATTAGAGGACGCCCTGACGCGCGGCCGTATAACGGCTGGCGGTTCGGGCTATCCCGTCGCCGGCGGGATGATCGAGACGGCTGAAAACCTCAGAAAACAATACGGTATCTCGCGCGATGCTCAGGACCATCTCGCAGCCAGATCTCAGGCCCGCGCCGTCGCCGCGATGGAAAGCGGCGTGTTTGCTGAAGAGATTGTTCCGGTCACCATCAAAGGTCGCAAAGGCGATACAGTCGTCGAAAAGGATGAGCACCCGCGCCCGGGTACGAGTGTCGAGAGACTCTCAACCCTTCGGCCGATTATGCAGCGTGTCGATCCGGATGCGACCGTCACCGCAGGCAACGCCTCGGGTCAGAATGACGGCGCGGCGGTCTGTATTGTTGCGACGCGAGCTGCTGCTGAAAAGTATGGATTGAAACCAATGGGCCGGATGGTCAGCTGGGCTCTCGCCGGGGTGGAGCCAAAAGTGATGGGCATTGGGCCTGTGCCTGCGTCGCAAAAAGCACTCGACCAGGCCGGTCTTTCGATGGGCGATATGGACTTGATAGAACTCAATGAAGCTTTTGCAGCTCAAGTGCTCGCTTGTACGCAGGAACTGGGTCTCAGCGATGATGATCATAAGCGCATTAACGTGCATGGATCTGGAATATCTCTGGGCCATCCTGTCGGAGCAACCGGCGTCCGTATTCTCACGACACTCATGCGCGAAATGGATCGGCGCGAGGCGAAATACGGGCTTGAGACAATGTGCATTGGCGGCGGGCAGGGGCTCGCAGCCGTCTTCGAGCGTCTTTAGGCGATCTATTTGGTGCAACCTCGCATCGTTCTGCTTGAGCATCTTTGTTCGCCCCACTAAGGGCCGTGATTATGGAAACGGAACCTCTAGACTTTCAAACCCAGCTTCGCGCCGCGCTCGACTCGAAAACCAAACCTGTCGGGTCCCTCGGCCGTATCGAAGCTCTGGCAGCGCAGATCGCGCGTATTCAAGGAACCCTGAAGCCGCGCGCTGAGACCTGCGTAAACACGATCTTTGCGGGTGATCACGGCATGGCAGCATCGGGTGTCTCTGCCTATCCGCAGGCGGTCACACGTCAGATGGTTCTGAATTTTCTGACCGGCGGCGCGGCAGCGAATGTGTTTGCAAACTCTGTTGGGGCGACCGTTCAAGTTGTCGATGCCGGTGTCGCGGGCAAACCTATCGATCATGCAGACCTCCTTAATCGGCGCATCGCTTCGGGAACCGCAAACGCGATTGAGCAGGCGGCCATGACCTCCGCGCAATTAGATCAAGCGCTGTGTGCTGGGCGCCAGATTGGCGATGAGATCGCTGCCGACGTCGCGTGTTTTGGAGAGATGGGAATTGGCAACACGTCATCAGCCGCTTTGTTGTCCGCAAAGCTCCTAGGCCATCAGATTGCGGATTTGACCGGACGTGGAACCGGTCTTGACGATGCGGGGCTGGCGCGAAAGATCTCGCTCCTCGAGACGGCGGCGCAACGAACTTCATTGAAGCTAGATGGTTTCACGGCCCTTCGCGAGTACGGCGGGTTTGAAATCGCGATGATGACCGGCGCCATGATAGAAGCGGCTAAAAACCGCCGTGTGATCATTGTGGACGGCTTTATCGCGACCGCGGCAGCGCTCTGCGCTCGCGATATCGAGCCCGGTTGCGAGGCGAGTTTTGTCTACGCCCATTGTTCCGCCGAGTCTGGTCATACGCTCGTTTTGGATGCGCTGAGCGCTGAACCCTTGTTAGACTTGGACCTTCGCCTTGGTGAAGGAACGGGCGGCTTGCTGGCGTTTCCGCTTCTTAAGGCCGCCGCCGCGATGCTGCGGGATATGGCGAGTTTTGAAAGCGCGCAGGTGAGCGGTCCTGCATGAGGAATGAAGGCGCGCTCTTTCTCCTCGCGGTCCAGTTTTTGACGCGTCTTCCGATTGGATCGGCACAGCTGTTTACGCCCGATCGCATGGCGGAGTCTATCCGCTATTACCCCTTGGTCGGCGCATTGGTTGGGGGCTTTTCGGCGCTTGTATTCTACGTCGCCACATATGTGTTTCCGGCGCCGATTGCGATACTCCTTGCGATCGCGGCAGGGCTTCTCATCACCGGCGCGTTTCACGAGGATGGGCTCGCCGATACGTTCGATGGGATTGGCGGCGGGGTCACTCGCGAGCGCGCGCTCGAAATCATGAAAGACTCGCGCCTCGGTACCTACGGGACATTGGCACTCGTGATTGCGCTGGCGCTAAAGTTCAGTACGCTGATCTCTTTGCCTGTAGCGCTGGTTCCGATCGCCCTCATCACGGGACACGGTCTATCGCGACTGTCCAGTCTTCTGGTCATCGCGACGAGCCGATACGTTCGTGAGGAAGGTACAGGTAAACCCGTAGCGGGCGGTATATCGGGAATAGGCCTTTTGATAGCGGGGCTGACAGGCTTGGCGATCATCGCCATCTGGTCGTTGTCTTACGCGCCCATCGCACTTGTTTGGGCGATTGGTGGTCTTCTTCTAGGACATGTTCTGATGCGGTTTTTCTTCGAGCCCAAACTTGGCGGGTATACGGGCGATACGCTCGGCGCTGTTCAGCAAGTCAGTGAGATTGGCTTTTATCTGGGGCTTGTCGCATGGCTCTGATCCTGCTCCGCCATACAACGCCGGACGTTGCGCCTGGGACGTGTTATGGACAGACCGATCTCGACACCGCCGCGACCTTCGAGACGGAGGCCGCCGCTGCGCGCGAGGCTTTGCCTGCATTCGACCGAATCGTAAGCAGCCCGCTACTGCGATGCCGCAAGCTAGCGGACTTTGTTTCCGCCAAGACCGGATTGCCGGTTGTGTCAGACCCTCGTCTCATGGAAATGGATTTTGGAACTTGGGAAGGACGAGCCTGGGCCGAGATTGAGCGGAGCGAAATTGATGCTTGGGCGGCTGACTTTTACCACGCACGGCCCCATGGCGGAGAAAGCGTCGCAATCCTGCAGGACAGGGTTCGAGACGCGCTTGACGATTTGCGCGGCCGAGACACATCGACCCTTATCGTGTCCCATGCCGGTGTAATTCGAGCCGCTTTAGCACGCGGTGAAACGGCTGCAGACTTTAACACTGAGATTGCGTTTGGTGGCTTCGTCACCATGTCCAACACTTAAAGGAGATGTCCATGAGTGACGCAGACACTCACAAGTCCAAAATGCAAAAACTCCAGGCGGAGCAAAAACGCAAAACGACCGAGGCGACAGACCCGGGGCGGGGCCTTGTACTCGTCCATACTGGTAATGGAAAAGGCAAATCGAGTTCAGCTTTTGGGGTGATAATTCGCGCGCTCGGCTGGGGGCACAAAGTCGGTGTCGTGCAATTCATCAAAGGAAAATGGATCACTGGAGAACGCCAATTCTTCGATAAGCTCGGCTCCGTCGACTGGCATACGATGGGCGACGGATTCACCTGGGATACGCAGGATAAAGATCGCGACATCGCGGCGGCCACAGCGGCGTTTGGAAAGGCGCAAGACATGATGGCGAGCGGTAACTTCGACTTGATCGTACTCGACGAGATAAATATCGCTCTGCGTTACGATTATCTCTCCGTGGAGGCTGTCCTGGATGGACTGAAAGCGCGCTCGCAGCGCACAAGCGTCGTCCTAACCGGGCGCGATGCCAAGGAACAACTCTGCGACTATGCGGACCTGGTCAGCGAAATGCGCGAAGTGAAGCATCCCTTTAAATCAGGCATCAAAGCCCAACGTGGCATCGATTTCTAAACACCGCACAAGGTGCTGAGACCCAGTGAGATTGACAAACGCTCGCACGCGCAGCATTAGCGGGCGCAGATGGTGCTGCCTTAATCGGGAGCTAAGAGGGAAACCGGTGTAAATCCGGCGCTGTACCCGCAACTGTCAGCCAGGAGCTGATGGCCACTATGTCACTGGGACGATTGTTCTGGGAAGACGGCCAAAAGCAATGATCGGTGAGCCAGGAGACCTGCCATCACGTCGTTCGTCCGGAGGCCGGGAAAAGTTCTCAGCGGGCGGGAAGGTCGAATACCTCTCCTTTGCAACGACAGCAGTAAGGCTTGGCCGCCCACATGGAGCTTCCTCTATGGGGCCATTTGTCGTTTTTTAAGCGCGCCTTTTCTGATGGGCGGCAAGGCGCTTTCTAAGGGGTAGACCCCATGTTTTATAAAACCGCGCTGCTTAGCGCTGTTTCACTTTCACTCGTTTCATCTGCGCTGGCGCAAGATGGACAAACTGATGAGACCACGCTCGACACAGTGCTTGTCGAAGGTTCGCGCTTGAACCAGACCGAGACCGAAGTCGGGTCCAGTGTTACGATCATCACGGCTGAGGACATTGATGCGCTTGGCTTCGATTTCGCCGCGGACGCGATTGCCGCGGCTCCCGGTGTTACAGTTAACTCTAATGGTGCGTTTGGCGGGCTAGCCAGCGTAAGAATTCGCGGTGCTGCCACAGGACAAACGCTTGTCTTGATCGACGGTGTGCCAGTTAACGATCCAACATCAGCAAGCGGTGGGTTTAATTTCGCGCGGGTTGATACTGAGAATATTGAACGGATCGAGGTTCTAAAAGGACCCCAATCAACCTTGTGGGGAACGGATGCGATTGGCGGCGTTGTCTCAATTACAACGAAACGTCCTGATGAAGGCTTAGGTGGCAGCGCCTTTGCCGAGTACGGCTCGTTTAATACGTTCCGAGGCGGCGCCTCGGTTGGCAATTCAAATGAAATCGGTGATTTCCGCTTAGCGATCGCAGGTACATCCTCAGACGGGATATCGAAGGCAGACGAAAACAATGGTAATGCTGAAGATGATGCGTACGAAGCGCTGACGCTTTCGGCCAAAGGCGGCTTGAACCTCGGCGGAGATGCTCGGCTTTCGGCAAATGTGCTTTGGACAGATGCGGAGTCTGAGTTTGATAGCTTTGTCTTTGGCGATGAAGGAAATGTTGGCGACGGCGACGAACTTAGCGAAACAGAGGAAGTGTCGGCGAATGTGTCTTTGACCGGGTCACTCTTTGAGGACCGCTTAGAGAACCTATTGCTGATCGGATATTCTGATATTGATCGCCAAAATTTCGAAGACGGACTTCCCAATTTCGGCGCCACGGGTGACAGAATGCTCTACCGCTATCAGGGCACACTTGGAATCAATCAGGCGAACAAACTCGCATTCGGTGTTGAACGAGAAGAAACCACGTCAGGCGATGAAGACACATCGATCGATGGCTTTTTCGCGTTGTACGAATGGCAAGCTGCAGAAGCCCTCACGCTCACGGGTGGTGTAAGGCTTGATGATCATAGCACATTCGGAAACGAAACAACTGGGCGGGTCGCCGTTGCTTACAATCCGAGCCCTCAACTGACCGTTCGAGCGAGTTGGGGACAAGGGTTTAAAGCGCCCACATTGTTCCAACTGTCAGGCGGCGGTTTTGCTGCCCCGAACCCAAACCTTCGACCTGAAACCTCTGAGGCCATTGATGCTGGTATCGACTGGCGCTCCGAGGGCGGTCGCTTTGAGGCTGGCGTCACGGTGTTCCAAACCGACATCGAGGATTTGATCAGCTTTGCTTTCTCGGGGTACTTCAATGAGGCGCAAGTCGAAACTCGCGGAATTGAATTGGTCGGTCGCGTTGTGCTCACTGACTGGCTGAGTGTGGACGCTAATTACGCCTATATCGACGCCGAAGATACGGACGGAAATCCTTTGCGGCGCATTCCCAAGCGTTCTGGCGATGTTCGTTTCAATGTGGATCCCGATGGCCCGTTCTCGGGTAATGTTCTCGTTCGATACAATGGTGAAGAACCCAACAGTGCGACAACGACGGTGGATGAATGGACCCGTGTCGACGTCACCGGAAGCTATGACCTCAACGAAACAGTGGAGCTGTTTGGGCGGATCGAAAATCTGTTTGACGAAGAGTATCAGCAAATTCTCGGCTACGGCACTCCAGACCTATCTGGATATTTCGGTGTCCGCCTGAAATACTAGATCTTATGTCGAGACTGATTGTCTTTTTTCTAGGCCTTTGGCTGACAGCCTGTAGCGGCACAACACCGCCGCAGGCTTCTGGTGAGAAGCCAATGCGGATTGTCAGTCTCGACTTTTGTTCTGATCAATACGTCCTCAAGTTCGCAGACCCCGAGCAAATCCTCGCTGTGTCGCCTGATGCCGTGGCAGGGTTTTCTTTCATGAGAGATGAAGCTGTTGGGGTTCCGACCGTGCGGCCGCTGGCTGAAGATGTGCTTATCTTGAAACCTGATCTCGTTGTAAGATCGTATGGTGGGGGTCCAAACGCTGCCGCCTTTTTTGAGCGGGCCGGGATCCCCGTTTTACAGGTCGGGTGGGCATCCAGTATTGATGGAGAGGATCTTGGGTCTATCCCGTCGCTTATCCAAAGTATGGCTGACGGCCTCGGTCAATCTGAGCGCGGGCATGTTTTGGTCACTGAGTATCGCGACCGATTGAACCGGATCAAAGCTCGCCAGACTGGTGACAACACTCTGTACATGACGCCAGCGGGTTACACGACTGGGTCTGGGTCGCTTGCGCATGATATGATGATCGCAGCTGGCCTGACGAATTTTCAGAAATCCCCTGGCTGGCGCTCGCTTCCGCTCGAACGGTTGGCGTATGAGCAGCCTGACATGGTTGCAGCTGCCTATTTCGACACCCTGACCAACCATGCCGACGCTTGGAGCGCGGCGCGACACCCAGTTGCGCAGAAGCAGCTTAAAGGACCAGACACTGTGTCCATAAAGGGGGCCTGGCTCGCCTGCGGCGGATGGTTCATCGTGAACGGAATTGAGGCGCTCGCCGAAAGCGCTGCAGAATGACGGCGATACCTCACAAGCCATGACGACCGCGGGAGTCATTCTGTTGGCTTGGGGATTGGAAGTTGTCCTGGGTTGGCCGGATTGGCTATACAAACGTATTCGACACCCCGTCGTCTGGCTGGGCGCTTTGATTTCGACGCTAGAGCAACGTCTCAATGACGCGAGTTGGTCTCATAGAACCCGAAAGCACCGCTCACAGAAATGACCGTCGTCATCACGCCTGCTATATAC